>PNNU01000005.1 GCA_013824385.1 Anaerolinea sp. | reverse complement strand
AATAAATATTCTAATGATCTAAAAGTGAGAACTTCCAAATAATGGACACCTCCATCACGTATAAAGAAATCCATTGCGAAAGCGCCCTGAACGAATTAAAACGGAAGGTGCCCTTCGGTTGGGACTTGAACATCTACCGCGGATGCAGCCATGCCTGCCGTTATTGTTACGCCATCTACTCTCATCAATATCTCAATTCTGATGGCTTCTATGATGACATCCACGTTAAAACCAACATCGTTGAAAAGTTGGAACAGGAGTTAAGTTCGCCCAAATGGAAACGCGAGGTCGTGAACATTGGCGGGGTGACCGACAGCTACCAAAAAGCAGAAGAAACGTACCGGCTCATGCCTGAGATCTTGAAGCTGCTTATCAAATACAAGACCCCGGCCATCATCTCCACCAAATCCACACTGGTGCTGCGCGATTATGACCTGATCAACGAACTCTCGCAAATCACCTACATCAACATTGCCGCCACCATCACCACCATGGATGAAGACGTGCGCCCGAAAATTGAACCCGGCGGCGCCCCTTCCGCAGAACGATTTGCCATGCTCAAGCAGTTTCGTCAGACCAACGCTTCTGTTGGGCTGCACGTCATGCCCATCATCCCCTACCTGACTGATAACCGCGAAAATATCGAAGCGTTATGCATCAACGCCAGGGATTGCGGCGCTCATTACATGCTGCCGGGTGTGCTCTACCTGCGCGGCGATACCCGCAAAGTGTTCTTTGATTTCATCCAACACGACTACCCGCAGTTATATCCCCAACTGCAGGCGCTCTACAAAACCGGTGGCGCGGATAAGAGTTACAAGGATCAACTCTACGTAATGGTCAATGAAATGCGCGCCCGCTACGGCATCTCTTCCAGTTATTCCAAACCGATGAAAGAGAAGATGCACAAATAACTATTTAAAAATGCCTCCCGGTAATTATATGGGAGGCATTTCATTATCTATATCCATCTTACGGATAGCCAAAAAACTTACCCCTCTTCTTCATGGGTCACTGCCCACCCATAATTCCGCACCTTCCACTGACCTTCTTCCTTAACCAGCACGAATGCCCAGCCGCCATCCTCCTGAAAGGGAGTATCGCCGCGCAATCCCGTCCAATGCGTGGGCATGGATACAAAAGCAAGATCCTCACCTACATTAAGGTCTTGAACCTGTCCAAAACTGTGTACCAGCTTGATTGGTTTCGTATGCCATGACTTTATCACGTTTGACCAACGCTGCAGGGCATCTTCACCTTCAAATAGATGAGGTTTGAAATTTTCAATGATCACCACTCCCTTTTTGGCAAAAGCAGAAAGGTAGATTTCATCACCGGTTTCTAAAAACCGGGCAACTTTTTCAATAGGTTTAAGTAATTCCGGATCTAATTGTTCACTCATTAAAACTCCTGTAAAAAATCTCAATCAAATGGATTGCTAAACAACTGGTGATTAATCCTGATCTTTAACAACAGCCGTCAGGTTCATAGTCAACATAACCCCCGGCTTGGGAAGTTCATTAACTCCTATCACGGTGCGCGCCGGTCGGTAGTCACCCATCTTCTCAATATAAGCGCGATTCATGTTCTCAAAATCCTGCATATTCTTGAGAAAAACGTTGATGTGGATGACATGATCCAAATCAGATTCCACAGATTCCAACATCACCCTAAACGATTCGAGAATCTGTTTGGCTTGTGAGTAGGCATCCGGGCCGGCAAGCATCCCGGTTGCAGGGTCAACTCCTGCTGTGCCGCCGATGGTTATGAACTGGCCCACTTTGGCAATATGGTTATACGGACCAATCGGATGAGGCGTATTTTTCGGTGTGGAAGTCTCTACTCTCGGTGACATCTTTCCTCCAAACAATTTTCAAAGAACACTGAAGTACCAGTGGTAAATGAAACCATTTTTTCTTGTTAGCTGCACAAATCCAGCACAGCCTGTTTCATAAATGGATTTATCGTGTAATGTTCCTCCAAAAAAGACACTACAGATATTGCGGATTCTCGATTTTTTTCATACCCTTGCAGCATTTCAGGCAGCGCTTTTGAAGACGCTGGATACCTTTGCTCGTAACGCCGCTCAATATTAAACTCATCCCCATCAATTAAAGTGGCAGACTCCAACATTTCGCTGAGTTCCAGGACTCTATCCACCGCATAACCCTGGATGAAGCGCATCGCCGAAAGTTTTTCGCCGCGCTTTTCTCTGCACAATCCTACATATAGATTCGTGACGGCTTCACCGATTAACCACTCTGTTGAACTCCGTTCCTTCTTCTCTACGATTCGTTGTGGAATCGCAATATCGTCTGAAACGCCATCAGCTTTCCAAACAATTCGACCCTTAGTAAAGACCGCGTTTTTAAGTTCGTCCTCGTCAAATACAGCAAACTCGCAAAACACACCGTCTGCAAACAGAAGCTTATATCCATCCTGAGTGTTTTGAAAACAATATCCAACTTCAGCAACATCCTTCAACCAACTTAAGTCTTCAAGATATTGTGGCTTGCATCCAGTCTTAACAATAACGAAGAAGTCAAGATCGGAATATTGATCCATGCGGTCAAGTTGAATTCCAACTGAACCCAAGGCGATCAAAGCCAGGGCAGAATCCCTTTTGGAAAGTACGTCACCTATACCATTAAGACGTTCCAATATAAACTCTATATTCTTCATACCTGTTCCTTGAATTGGATGAAAACAGTCGCGTTTTTGAATTATTGTGTTTTCAGTACACACAGCGCCTGACGGATCTCACCCAGGTGGTAAGCGCTGTGAGCAATAATCGCCATCGCCGTGCCCACCGCCATTTCATTCGGCCACTCCTGCACGGATTCGAGATACTTGCGCATGTTCTGATAATTGGTGCGCAGTTCTGCCTGGATGGCCTGCCATTCTTCAGCAGTCACACTGCTAACCGTCCGCCAGACCTCGCCCCAATCCGCTCGCGGAGATTTTGGGTCACGCATAAACCGCTCGATCACCTCAAGATAGAAGGCCACGTGTTTCACGTGCGCCGCCAGCGTGGCGCACTTGCCTCCCACAGGGATGGACGCTTCTTCTGCGCTGATGCCGGCCAGTGTTTCAAACATGGACGTATTCTTGTCCAGGTAAATGCCTTGCCCGTTTTCAAATGATTCTTCCATCAGCATAAATACTGCTTTTGTGAAATGCTCAGATTGAATGGTGCTCATAATAATTCTCCTGCCCAACTATATTTTTCTAATTTTATTTGAACCATTATAGCAATTTTTTCAACGCGTATTTTTGCGAATGTCAATTGATGCATTATTACTTCTTCCTTATAAAAAATAGACCTTCCGTGAAATGGATTCACGGAAGGCTCTTCCAGATTAATCACTACTGATTACTTTGTTACCGCCGTTCCATTGACATAAAGCGTATGTCCGTTTGTGATCACATTATCCATGCTGCCGTTGAAGGCCGTAATATAGCTGTCTGCTGTGAGCGTCCAGGTGCTGGATGAATCAAGCGTCACTGAAAGGGATGAAGCTGCGGTGCCGTTTGAGTTGATCGATCCGGTGAAGGCTGAAGAATCCTCGATTTTCATCGCCAATGTTGAAATGGAATCCACCAAAATGTTACCGACAATAGTCTGTTTTGTGAGATTGAATTCTGTATTGCCACCATTGGCACCTTCTTTACCCCAACCTCTTGAAGAACTGTTTCCAGCAACATTGAGCAGATAAGTGCCTTTGGCAAGAGTAAGATCAACACCACTTAGAGAGATTATGCTGCTGGTGTTGGTCACGTAGAACATGTCGCCATTCTTTGAAACGAGAGAGCCACCGGTCATGGTGAAGCTGCTTGTGCCTGTGGCTGCATCTCCAGACATGGATTGATAAAGCATGACATTGTGAACGTTTTCGCCGTTTGTTTCCGCAGATGTGCCGTCCATGTTTCCAGTCACATTACAATCAACGAGCGTGACTGAATTCAACCCTTCAACCACCACTGCTTCTGAAGTATTGGCGATGAGAGTGGCATTACTGACTTTAATGTCTGCTGTGCTATAGATGGCGGGTGCGCCGCTGCTGCCGCCGGTGGTGTAGCTGCCGCCGTCAACCACCAATGTTCCACCTCCTCGATCGCTGCGGATGGCCGCTTTGACGGTTGAGTTGACGGTCAAATTAGTTGCATATAAGGTGCCGCCACCCGCCACTTCGATGCCGCCGGCGTTTCCACCTGAAACATTGATCACAGTATCCGAAATATTAATGGTTGCACCGTCATAGGCAAAGACTCCGTTGGCGCCTTCTGCCGTAGCTGTGACTCTGCCACCAGATATGGTGAGTGTGGCATTATCGAGCGCCAGAATCGCGGAATTAAGTCCGTAGAAACTGCTCGCATCACTGCTCGAAGCTGCACCATCAGTTTTTTCAATGGTTACACCGTCTAGCGAAGCCGTGGCATCACCTTCAGCCCGGATCGCATTTTCATCCACATTAGTAGAGGTGTATGTACCTCCATTGAGGGCTTCACCGTCAGCAACCACATACGCGCCTGTGCCCGTTTCAACAGTCTGAGATCCGCCGCCTGGAGCTCCACCAGGGGCGCCATCCGGAGGTGTACCGCCAGGTCCGCCATTCGGAGGAGTTCCAGGTACCGTGGAAGGTGCTGAATCAGTTGCTGCTACCGTTTCTGTTGACGCAACTGTTTCGCTTACTGTCGTATCAACCGTTGAAGTTGCCGCGCTGCTGTTTGAAACCGTTAAGCTGCATCCTGCCAGAGACGCAAGCATAATTGCAGCACAACAAACCACCATACTGATTTTGAATAATTTCTTCTTCATTGTAAATCTCCTGAATATTGGATTTGATGTCCTTAATATAAAGTGGCCCCTCTTCTTATTGGTTTATTTTTGGTATAGAGGAAAGTCCTTATTGCGCTTCCCTGAATTTAAATAAAAAAAGCGCCTCACCTACGTTATTTGGAAGCACTTCCTAATACCTGATTACTGAATACTTATTTCCTGCTCAATAAATAATCAATGATGATCTGTTTTTCTTCTTCGCTGATCTTGGCTCCATAGCCGATCATGCGGTCCAGAGTTGTATTCCACTCTTCACGGGTATGGTTGGCGTCGTAGACCCTGTCAATACTGTGATGATTCTGAAGTTTTTCGAGGATCAGGGCATTCCCATCTACAGTCACTGTCGCGGAAAGTGGCGCGTCTACCGAAGGAGTGTCCGCAACGGGTGACACTTGTGCGGATGTGTCGCTGTTCAGTTGTGTGCCAATCCCTTTTTGACCACAGGCAGCAAGTCCAATTATAAATAAAACCATTATTGCCACCCTAAAAATTTTCATATGTTTCATTTTTCTCTCCATGTTATGGATAAATTCTACAAACATTAAAGACGAGATTCAATACCTTGCTGATGATGCAAATTTGACTGGACGATTTCCGCAGATAATTGAAAAAAGTCAGCATAGCTTTGCGCTGCACCAATGACTGCCTGATTTTCTTCTTTAGTCAATTGGATGAATGGATTCATTTCCAGAACCATACTTTTCTTTTTTAAATTGCGTCTCCAACTGCCAATGATTTGACCATCAATAACCATGATATTGTTGAGTCCATTGCCTTGTGAACTCAACCTGACCTGGAATTCATTTTCACACACGGCATTGTGATTTTTATAGCTGGAAATATATTCATCATAAGCGGATAATAAATATGCAGTTGGAGAAATTACATTTTGCACAATTTCTTTTGACGACCAGTATGATTGATCACCAACCACTTCATTCTGAAGGTTTGATTTTACTGATTCAAGACCAAATCTGGCTTCAGAAATGGTCAACCCTGACCACTTGGCATAATCCTGCACGGTGGCAGGTCCGCGACTTATGAAAAAACGCATGGATAGTTCTGCAAGCGCCTCATCCCGTTTAAGAGTTCGGGCTTGCGGTGCGCGTTCTTCCAACAACACGTAAGTGAATTGGTTCCCTCGCCTCGGACCGCTACAGATCAAACCGTCCAATTCAGCGTTCATCATTAGATAGGCTAATCGATTTCCATCATCAGTCGCAATACCAGCCTCATTGAGCGCGACCCCTAATTCATCGCGGGTTAATTGATTTCCCTGCTGTAATGCTTTTACCAATACACCATTGCTTTGCCGAAAAACATCGCAATCTAATCCATGCTTACGATACATATATGCATTTGCGGCGCGCACATGTGGTGCCGTTAGTTCCAGCAACCAGCGAATGTCAAAAGGGGATACAAAATGCCAGGTGGGTCTCAATAAATGGGTTCGTAGAATGGATCCTTTTGTGAAAGCTTGTTCGATATCGTTGTCTATGGCGTTCTGTATGCGCAACCCAAGCGCCCATTTTGCGCCGAAATAATCCTGGGCTTGCACTGCCACCAACCATTCCATCACTTTTTCCGGAGTATTAAATGCAGATTTGGAAATGCATTGGTTGAAGAGTCTCCTTTGTGCAATTTCATTGTTTATCATAACCACCTGTTTAGTTTCCATTGGAAGAAACTCATATACTAAAAGTGAAATTGTAATCCAAAGGAGGCACGGAAATCAAAACATACAAAACTATCTATAAATGTGGAGAAACTCAATAAACTCTCAACACGCTATATACTCATGAACATTTTTATAAGCTTACTCATTACTCAACTTCCCCATACATATTGTTCTCGCGGGTTTTCTTCAAAAACAATTGCAGCCTTTTTTGAAAAACTTCAGGTTGCTTGCGTACGCTTTCAATATTGCCAATGCGAATTCTTTGATAGACCACAGGGAACTTCTGAAAATTTTCCCATATTTGAACATCGGCTTGAAGCGCATCAAGTATATCTTCTGAAATGTGGAATGCCTCAGGCGAAAGGTCAGGCAGGGCGCGTAGACCCGCTTCAGTCATTCTACCTTGTTGAATCAAACGCCTTGCCCGTTCTTTATTCAACTCAGTCCAATTGCTTTTTGAACGGCGCGGCGAAAAACGTTGCGCTGTGTTTTCTGCATCTATTTTTTTTGAGGTACTGTCGATCCAGCCAAAACAGATTGCCTCTTCAACAGCGTGAAGGTAAGAAATAACACCTTTCTCTGTTTGTGAGCGTTTACAAACGAGCCAGATTTCCTTCTTCGTTGCGTGGTTTTCAACAAGCCAGTTTCGCCATACCTCCTGACTTGCTGCGTATAAAATCTCGGTTATTTGCATAGACTAATAAACTCCTGCCGTAAACGCATAATACCATTTTCACAAATTTCTATTTAGCCTTGATCGCCTTATCAACTATTCGCCGGTTGCAAGAAACGCGTCGTGGAACGTGACCTTGCCCTTTGGCATGCTCCCATCAAACGCGAGCGCAAAAAATGCTTCGGCAGGAACACCCTCCAGGGTGAAATCATCCGTGTTCACAAACTCGAACCGTCCGTAATACCCCGGATGCCCCACCAGGCAGCACCCCTTGGCTCCCAGCGTTTTCAACCTCGCCAAACCTTCAATAATCAACGTCTTGCCAATCCCCATGCGTTGAAGCTCCGGCAGCACGGATACCGGGCCAAGCCCGTACCAGTCACGTGTGCCGTCTGACAGTTTCACCGGCGAAAACGCGATATGCCCCACCACCTTGCCATCTACTTCTGCCACCAGCGAAACGGTCAACGCTTGAGCTCGTCGCAAAGCCAGCACTACAAACTGTTCTGTATGATCGCTAACATCCAGTGTCTCAAAGGCTTTGGCAGTGAGGTCGGTTATGATCGAATAATCCTTTTCAGTTTCATTTCTTACCACAATATTTTCTATGGTCATTTAACCCTCTTTGCAAAATGGTTTCAAAATAATGGATACTTCTAAAACATCACTTTCTTACAAACGGAATTTCCCCCGCCGCCACAAGATTGCGCAGGCGAACCTGTTCTGATGCAATATAGCTGTATGGAATACCGATAATCAGCTTCAAAGCAATCTCGTTTTTCGTGCGGCGCACCACGACACCCGAAAACTCAACCACCGACTCATCTGTGAATTTTATAGTGCCTTTCATAATATCATCCGGCAGCAAATTCATACGTGGAACAAGAAAATGGAGCCCTGCCTCACTAATATCCAGTATTTGGTAGGTGCGGTAATGAATGGTTAATTCAGGGACGTGTTTTTTAGGGCAGTCTACGGGATAATAGATGCGCACATACTCACGATTATTGATCGATCCCGGCACCGAAGGATTAGTACTCCCTGTGGGGGATGCTTGATTCTGCAGTTCGGTTTTAGGCAGGGTCAATTCAAATTACTCTCTATAAACATTACGGATAATCAAGGACTCATCGTCCTTGCCGCCTCGTTCACCGAAACGGACGGATTAATAAAATTAGAATCAAGCGGATTTGTCGCCCTCATAAACCACACTTGATCTTTTTATTCATAAAAGTATAGCAGTTTGATAAACACTGTGCAACGACTTTTTTTGAGGTAAGGTGTGGTCGCCGTGGAAAATATTGTCGCCCGTTGGCCGGAAATATCATTACATCTGCTTCAAAACTCCCGGCCAGACGCCCCAGCAATACAACGTCCACCTCAACATCACTTTTTATTATTGTTCATGCGCCATACTGACAACCACGTTTCCGAGCTTGTTGCCACTTTCTGTCAATCGGTGAGCCTCCACCATTTGTTCCATCGGATAACTCCGGTCAATGACAGGGCGAATCTTCCCTGCCTCGATCAACTCTCTAAGCATGTCCAAATCCTTGTTAGTTCCACTTCCAGCCCCATAAACCACCTTCCTTTTGCTTGTCTTTGAAATCCAAAAACCTTGTACAAGCTGTGAGAAGCCCGGGTTGGCCATAAGATAAAATCCGTTTTGCGACAGCAGCTTCACATGCTTTGAAAAATGAGGGTTGCTCACCACCTCAAAAATAACATCATAGGTCCCGCCGATTTCGATAATGGATTGCTTCGTGTAATCCACCACATGATCTGCGCCAAGTGAACGCAGCAGCTCCATTTTGATCGTACTATCCACCGTGGTAACTTCAGCCCCCGAGAGTTTGGCAAGTTGAACAGCAAAAGTGCCGAAACTTCCTCCAGCGCCAATGATGAGCACCTTTTGCCCGGCCTGGATATTAGCTTCACGAAGAAAATTCAAAGCTTCGCCACCACCATAGGGCACCGTGGATGCCTCTTCGTAACTGATATTGGCAGGCATCTTCGCAATGGCACCCAAATCGGATGTTTCACGCAAGCAAACATATTCTGCATGTGCACCAAGCGTGGCCCCGGTGGTCGCAAACACACGATCACCAACCTGAAAGGCTTTGACGTCATTGCCCACTGCCTCAACTTCACCGGCCAATTCCTGCCCGAGAATCTTAATCCTTGGTTTAAAAACCCCAAACCATAAACGGATGGGCAGCCAGACCCAGCCCGGAAAATCAAACCGCCTGATCTCGCAATCCGCTGCGGATACCGATGCCGCATGAATCTTGATCAGCACTTCGTTGTTTTTCGGAGTGGGTTTCGCCACCTCCCTGAGCTGCAGCACCTCAGGCGGACCGTATTTTGGGCAGACAATCGCTTTCATCAATGACCTCCGTTATTATTCTTCAATTATGGCATATTTACATAAAAGTGCCCTCTCATTAAGAAGGCACTTCCTAATTGCTTATTGACCGAATTAATTGTTTGTATACCCTTATCCTCCAATGAATAATCAAATAATTACAAAAAATATGGGATTGGATTTATCAATGATTGATGTTATTACCCGCTTGGATAATTCAAGAGGGGACAAAGTTTATTTGATATTAATCATTCGGGTAATTTTCATTGTGGTCTAGACAACACAAGTAAAGTTGTAATTAAGAGAATTAGGCGAATCCAACTTGCCTATACGTAGCGAAGGTATGCACGCTTTGTTAGCCCGCCTTACAGGTTGAAGAAGCTATTTCCCATTGAGCAAAAACCTGCTTATTTTCTCTGCTCGCTCTACCAGCCCGCGTCGCTTGCTCACTTCAAGTTGTAAATCAAGCGGCGGAACTCGTAGGTCTTTTCCATGCCAATTTACAACTTCGAGCCTTTTGGCAGCGGTCGGACCAAAATCGCTAACTTGTGAACTGTCAGCACTTTCATTTACTCCGCCTACCCATTCCAACCGGGCATAGAGAAAGGCTCGTCCAAACCAGTTCCATATCCATCCTGGCGAGGGTTGCAATGGTTCAATAATATAATCCGATAACAGTTCGCCTAGTTTGGAAGCACTTGTATCATCAACCACTAAATCCAAGTCACCAGGGACAACATCGAGCCCACGTACAGCGAGGGCGGCACTACCTGTAAGCCACCAGTCAATACTTGAATCTTCGATGATTTGTAGAAATGCGGACAACGATTTATCCCATTCGACAGGATGAATCCGTGCAGTTTGGAATACCATCTCTTTGGCGTAACGCTCAAAGTTAAGATAAATGCGGTCAAGATTTGGCGTATCCGAAGGATACACCTTGGCAAACCCTTCTTCAACGGGGTTATAGTATAGATTGCGCATAATATCATGGTACTCTGGCTCTACATCTAAAAAGATAAAAGCAGTATTTGATCCTTTGGTTTTGCAGATAGTTTTCATGGCTTATTTGTCGGCGGGTTGCCGCCTGCTTGTTTTTGCTTGTTGTTTTTCCCTGGCAAAGAATCTACTTTCGATGTTTGTGTGGCTTTCCAGCAATTGTAGCAAAGGTAACTTTTGCCATAATCAGGAATTTCCACAAGATAAGATGCGTGGAATTTTTTGCAGATGGTACATCGGCGTAAGATTTTTCCTGACATAAATATATCCTGTATTGAGAGTGGGCAAACAAGGTTTTATACAATCATCTGTATAAAATCCTGATTGGTTATCTTATACAGTTATTTGGTTGTACAGTAACTTATACTAGAATTCCACGTCAATATAAAATCACCTTCAAATTTTCCTAATTGGTAAAGAATTAAGGAAATATTTTTTATAGTATAGCATTTTCTGCACCTCTATGCTTTGAATTTTCCCATTATTTCTGGTGATTCAGACTATTGGACATAGTAAACACACCGCATCAAACACATTGAAACCAACACTGATTACTCGATACCACCTTCTTAGTAATGTAGGCGTAGGGTGCGGTCAACGAGCCATTTTATTGTTGTCAACTATCCAGTTTTTTGAGGGCTCGTTGCCCCCACCACATAATAAATCCAATCCAAACCTTCCGTCCATATCAATGATCACATGTTTCAGCCTGATTATTGGTTACTCGTTACTATTCCCAGGTCTTCCTGTTATGCACCCCAGTGTACTTCAACCGAAAACCGACGCTCTCATACAATGAACGTGCGTTCGCCAAGTTATCATTGACCACCAGCATCACCTGTTGCACCTGCTTGACTTCAAATAACCAATGCAAGGCTTTTTGCAGCAGCAGACGCCCGATACCTTTTCCCCTCGCCTCTTCGCGCACACCTACAAATTCGATCGAGCCATCGCCCGTGTATTCATCAATCGCGGAATATAAATACCCCAACATTTCGCTTCCCTGGCCGTAAACAAAGACCTGGTGCTGGTCGTCCAATTTATTCAGAATCCGCTGGCCGGTGGCATACGTGCCGGGGAAGGTAGTATCGTGCAAATCAATAAACGCCTGCGCCTGTCGCGGATGTAGCCTCTCGCAAAGATCAGCCTCCTGAACAACGCCTTCAGGTCGATCACATAAATAAACGTGCACCAAGCGCAGCTGCTCAAAGTCGCGGCTGAGATAAAAAGCGTTTCCGTGCCGGTTCTCAACATCCAAAAAAGTGTCCAACTGACGGATGGACGCGGACAGCAGTTCAAGCAACCCCTCATACAGTGATGCAGCCGCCGCGTTCCAATCATTTCGCTCGTCTACAACGAACGGACCCCTCAACCAGCCGCGTCCCAGTTCGACATCCAGCTCGCAGCCCATCGCGCCGGTCACCTGACCTTCCGCGGAGGACGTCACGAAACAAATCTCACCGTCCGCATCAAGGCGCAACATCTCATTGCAAATGCTCTGTGCATCCTCCCCTGTTTCGCTGTGGATGCAATGGGTTTCAGGGTTTTGATTTTGTAAGGCAATCAGGGTTGAAATAGCCTCGAAATCCGCTTTTTGAGCTTGCCGAATAACATTCTTGTCC
Source organism: Anaerolinea sp. (assembly GCA_013824385.1). Next base: position 13,263 of record PNNU01000005.1, on the reverse strand, counting down.
ATTGGCTTAACCTTGCCTTGTTTTGGTTGTTAACATCCAGTAGTGTACAGTGAACTGCACTACTCATAGAGAACCAGAATAAAACTCAACACTTAATCACTATTCACCAATCACGGTTCTCTGTTCTCTGCTCTCGGTTCTCAAAATCAATCACCTCTTCCTGATCCGCATAACCCCCATATATCCCAGGATCAGAAGGGTTACCCCAAACAACACTGCTTTAGCCACAGTTTCAAAGCTCAGACTGTTGAAATTGATGATACCCAAAAAGAACACGGCTATGAGTAGAAAAGGCAGCAGAATAATGATAAACGGCACTTTCTTGCCCAGCAGCTCAAAAGCGATCACACCCGCTGGCAGCAGCATCAACACAATGGATAATACTAAATTCCAGCTGAACCCGGCAGAGTCAGGCCAAATCATGGCCGCAATTCCAAGATATAAAATAACCACGGTATAAATTCCAACAAATACCCACAAAGCTTTTTTGAACATATTTCCACTCCCATGATGAATTGTAAACCGATTGAGTAAAGGCTGATTCCACCCCCCCTCTGGAATATTTTACAGTAAAACGTCACAAGTGTTTCAAAATTCCGCCTTTTGGTTAGGAGTTTCAATGGAAAACCATTTATTTAGACATACCCTCCTGGTCGGTTCTCATCTTTATTGCTGAATACTCCTTCACCTCTGCTATTGACAAATCTTGAATTATAATTGTACAATAAATATAAAATTTATCTTATTTATTATAATTACTTATCAAAGAAAAGACATTGAAGCAAGGTAATTTTCGCAGAAAAACCTTATTTGATGCCTTTTTTTCAATGACTAATCAGGAGAAATTTTATGGCTACTTCTCGTCCCACACTCTACATATCGTTAATGACAATGCTGGTTATAGTGCTCAGCGCTTGCGCTCCTCAATTAAAAGAGGTGGATCAAGTAATGATAGAAACAACAGTTAACGATGAAATTGATCTGGATATGGAAAAAACCCAGGAACCTGCCCCGGCAGGCTCATTCGACCAGGTTGATAGTGACTTTCCACGCACGCCAGATCCAATCTCGATTCAAGCAACTCTTGACACACCCAACTCAGTGAGTCAATCCAGCTATGATTTTTCGTTTATTATGGAAACAACAAATGCTGAAGAATCAAAATATTACATGTCCATCGATAATAAACTCTATAACCAGAGACCTGACGGAAGCCTGGTGACCGCATTTGGAACTGAGGTTACCATGACGCCAATTTCATCCATCGAAGGATTGCCTTTTAGTCAAGGTTTCCTCACCGCAGTTCAATTGGGTCCTGATGGATTAGTAATGGGGGTTCCTGCCAGAGTTACATTAACGGTTTCCGGCAATCACGAAAAGGATTATATCGGTTTTGCCTCGTATGGATCGGGACAGGATTTCCACTTATACCCGATGTCAAGCGCTTATGCAGATTATAACGATACAACTGATTTTTCTTTCGATATTTCCCATTTTGGCATCTTTGGTGTGGCACAAGTAATGCCCGGAGAGGTAGAAACCCAACAAGCGCATGCCCCTATGAGTGCTGCCAGCCAGGATGAAGATGATCTTGCTCCACTTATTACAAGCAAACTGCCATATGAAGAAATGGCGCCGATATTAGAAAAACAACAGTTACAACTTGCAAAATCACACAGCCGATTAGTTAAACCTTTGATAGATAATCTGGCAAATAGTAATTGTGACCAGGCCGCTTCTACCGCTTACATTTTTGGAGAATGGTATTCAAAAGTGGATATGTTTTTTTACCATACTGAATATTTTCAACCACAAATCGATAGTGACGCAAATGCGTTGCATGAGCGTTTCATAGAATGTGCTGAAGTACAATGTCCGGTATGTATCAGTGGCAATTCAAGTCAAAATACAGATCCATCAACGATTGATCCATTCTTGGTACTGGCCACTTTTGCAGAAACGCTGTCTTTTAATACAGGTTTTGATGACTATGCCTGGTGGAGGCAATTAACCAATGCATGTGCTGATCGCGCAGGTATTAAATCTCCTGCCGGGTCAACCGGTGGAGATGACTCTGGAGAAGGTCCGGCTCCAACCCCAATCCCCTTCACGTGTTCACCATATTAACCCCTTTTTAATCCGGTCAAACAACCTCGGCCATAAATCTGGCCGAGGTTGTTTTGTGATCCACCTTTTCGTTTTGCCGGTCGATCATTGAACTAAACTAAAACTTACCTGATTTTTTTATTTACGCCCCAGCCAGCGATGGACTGTTGACGTGTATTCACGATACTGCTCGCCGAACTTTTCGGCAAGATACCTTTCTTCCGGCACGATGAGGATGTAATGGCATGCCACAATCGATGGCACAAGCAGGATCAATCCCCAGGTCAGGCGGAAGACCAAAGAAATCCCGATCAGAAAGAGGATGCCGCCCACATAAAGCGGATTTTGTGAAAACGAGAAAACACCTGTGGTAATGAGCTTGCTTGTGGCGAGCCCCGGGTCCGTCGGCTGACCGTACCGTGCGAACTCCTGCCGGGTGAGCACCACAAGTGTGACCCCCGCCAACACAAGAATAACCCCTGCGGCGATCAATACAAGCCTTGGCACCCCGCCAAACAAAGCGATTGGGAAGAAAAACTGTAACCCGATGGCTGCCAGAAATGGAAGGCCAAAAACCACTTCGAAAATTTGCCACCCTTTTTTATGCGCCGCGTCATCCACCATACCATTTACTCCCACAACCTGCGAAATTAATTACCTTGATCAATTCAACTCAACTTTTCTGCAGGGATAGTTTTTTGACTTCACTAAACAGGAGCAGGCTGAAAATGATCTCGACCAAAACCATCACTCCGGCAACAACACTTGGAGCAAAATTTAATCCCAAGATTAATACGGCGATCGGAATAATAACCGATAAAATCATATAACTCTTTGATTTATATAACCAACCGTAAGGCAGTAAATGTGCGCCAAATATCATGGCCAAAACCATAACCATTTTTTCCGGTATGGCGTTATAGATCCACATCGCGATCAACAAATAAAGTATTTGGTTGACAGAAAACAGTATCCCTAAATTGGTCAAAGGATTATCTTTGTTTGAGAAATCCACTTTAATCAATTTTGAGATCAAAAATGCCAGCGGTACAAGAGGAGCAGTAAAACAAAAAGTAAGCAGGTTCTTCGTCAAAATCGGCAAAGTGGAAAGATGAATCACCAATACACCCGCCCAAATAACCACCGAGGCTAATATAAAATGCAGCCCCTTCTTCTGCTTGATGGCACTATCCTGTCGCATTTCGTCCAGGTTCATTATTCCTCCTGTGGAATTGAGTTTTTTCTTTCCTAGAGTGTTACTCATAATTATGATCCGCTTGATAATTTGCTTCTTGATGGCTGAATTGTGCCAATTATGCCACACAATAAAAAAGTGCCCATCCATTAGACAGGCACTTCCTTATCACTCCTCACTAATCACCAATTACTATCCTCACCCCACCGCCTTTTTTACGAGCCCAATTATCTTTGCCTCAACTTCGGGGGTCAATTCTATTAATGCGAAGGAGGCTGGCCACATCTTGCCCTCGTCTAATGCGGCTGAGTCGCTGAAGCCTAAAGTCGAGTACCTCGTCTTGAACTTCTGTCCACTTTGGAAGAAGCACACCACCTTGTCATCTTTGGCATAGGCGGGCATGCCGTACCAGGTTTTCGGCATCAGGCTGGGCGCGCTGGTTTTGATGATCACGTGCAGCCGTTTGGCCATGGACCGGTCCGGTTCTTCCATCTCCTCGATCTTCGCCAAAACGTCGTTTTCACCGTCCGCCTTGTTCTTGTTGGCGCGCGCTTCAGCCTTCAACTCGAGGGCGCGTTCTTTCATTGCAGCTTTTTCCTCTTTCGAGAATCCACTCTCTGATTTGTTTACCTTATCAGTACTCATTATAATTTCCTTTCATTTAACAAAACGAACCCTCAAATGACAGGGGATGAAACAATAGCGTTTATTGGCACTTACTAATCATCCAAACCCTTGCCCGCGAGAATTTGGGGAATGCATTTCTCAACCCTCGCCTCCCGTGTTTTGACTTGCTTTGGTGCGGAAAAAAAGAGCAGGTAAGCCCTTTGCCGGCCCGGCGTCAACGCGTAAAAAGCAATGCTCAATTCTTCGTCTTCTTCCAATTTGACCTGGAACTCATCCGCGATGGCAAATTCCGTCGCTTTTTTAAAGGGGACCTTCGCACCGGATTTTTCGACTTCTACGGCTTCATTGACATAAGCTTTAATAACGGGCTCCAGCCTGGTGACCTCTTGCAGATTGGTAAATCTGATCTGCCGTGCGGACTGTACGTTTTCGGTCTGTTGGATGAGAACACCTTCAGTGTCTTTCAGCAGCACACCTTTGTGAAACAAGATCGCGCAGTATTCCTTGAATACGTGGATCAAAACAATGTTGTTTTTCTGATACGTATAGCAGGGGCACCCCCACTTCAACTCTTCAGTCAGATCACAGTCAAGTATGATCGTTCGCAATTTCTTGACTTCTTCATGCCATTTTTCCTCTTTCTCAAAATACCAATCCACCTTGTGATTCATATTATTCATTGTGACGTCCTCCGTTATCTACCCAACTCAAATCTACCCATATTTATCTTGTTTTAAATAACTATCGCATTTTTCCACCAGAAATCACCATAATCGGCAATTCGTTTGTCGTTATTAAATATTATACTATCAATTTATATAGTTTTTATCTTATTTATTCAACGATCAAGTGCTATTCGCCAGGGTTTTTATATCTCTCGCATTTCAATCCCCAGCTCAAGGTGTTACATACACTTGAACAACTCCCCCGATAAACTCCGTTTCTCTTGATAATTTCATCTGTGATGCAAGTGTTTGAGGGATCAACCCCAAAGGATCGGTATAAGAATCGTGGCTGTAAACCAGGAAAACCCGTTCATACCCCTTCAACATTGAGATTAAAGCAGGAATATCCTCTTCAGTCATCACCGGTTCCAGTACTCCATCATCGATCAGGTCTTGTGGTAAGCCTTGTTTTTCCAGGCGTAAATATTGGTGGGTTTCATAGGATTCAATGTAATAATTAAACGGGATTTCGACAAAGTTTGAATTGAAAAGAACCAGATCATCGTTTTCAGCCAACCCTGCGACCGTACGGGCGGCAGAGTTCCAATCTTCTTTTTGAAAGAACTTGTAATAATCACTGGTGGAAAAAAAGTTTATCGTAACCAAACATCCCAGCATGACGAAAATCAGAATTTTAAATCTAAACTGTGCGACGCCAGCCGCAAGCAACAGAAACAAGGGTATGGTTATCCAGATCAGGGTTCGCCCCGAAAAGATCGGCCGCCAAATACTCACCAGCAGTTCCCCCAAAATAGGTATGGCAAACAGTGTCGCCAAAAACAAGATCTGAGAAACCTTTTTTCGAAAATTGACCAAACCTAAACCAAGTACCACCAGGAAAAGAATCCAGATGCCTCTGGTCACGTTGGCTGGTATTCCTGCCGAGGGGTATAAGAAAGATTTTATCAACTGAATAACACCCTCCCAGGTGGGATCAGGAATCCAAAATCTTTGGTAGACTGCACCGGCTTGCTTGATGAAGAAATAAATCCACGGACACCACAACAAGAAGATTGCAACCTGAGACTTCAACCAGTTCGAAAAAGAAGGCGCCTGGAAAGCAGATTGACCGTCTGATTTCTTTGCCTTTTGAAAAAGCATCAGACCCAGCACGAAGATATTGACAGCAACAGGGAAAAACACAGCCGTATTGTGACTGTAAAGAGTTAACGCAGAGAACAAGATAACTGCAATCCAGGCCAGGTCAGTTTCGATGGTTTGGATGGGCGACCAGCGATGTCGAAAAACCCATCCCCTGAACCCCCTTTGATTGCGGGTCAAATCTTTAAGGTCTAATCCACCAGTAGCGACAGGTTCATCCTGCCCTGAGGTTCGCCAGCCATGCACATAATCTCGAAACTGGCTACCAATGGGTCTGACAGAGCGTGGATCAGTGAGCAGCCTGACCAGCGCCAGAATGGCCACGGATGCGTTGAACATCAGCAGGGTGTACATGCGTGCTTCCTGGGCAAAGTAAATATTGAAAGTTGAAAACGCCAGGATCGCTGCCGCAGCCAACCCCGTCACAATACCTGACATGCGCTTGCCAATCAGGTAAATAATGGGGATTGTGGCTGTACCAAATACAACAGAAAGAAGACGGGCGAAATAGGGTGAATCGCCGTTGAGTGTTATCCAGAAATGAAGCAGAAAATAGTAAAGAGGCGGATGTTGGTCGATCTTGACAATCCATTGCAGCATATCACCAACTGAATGATTAGCCATCCGAACACTAAATGTTTCATCCAACCACAAACCGTTTTTATCGAGCAGAAGCACTCGCATAACACCACCGGCTATGGTGATAAAAAGCAGCAGCCACGGTGCAGCATCTTCAATCTCAATTTCATCGTTCATTACTTTCTAAATCCTTCAATTTGTGGAAGAAAATGATGATAAAAAGTTAATATATTAAACCACTAATTTCCAAATAAAAAATAGATATAAGGCGGGTGTGGTTGCTGCGGACTCACGGTGTGTCGTAGGGTGGCGTCGTTCATCTCTTTTAACGCTTTCGTTCCGCGGATATATTCAAACGTTCCTTAACTAGAAAAGTGAATCCGTTGGCGCTTAATTCCGGGGCATACGACCCACCATTATTCCGATTTTCTCTGAACCCTCCTGATTACTCATTTCTGCCCTAACCCTCAGTGTAGAAATTCAGCCAACGTAAAGATTACTCCAACCGCCAATCCAAAGAGGATCCAGCCGGCACCAAGAACAATACCGATCCAGGCGAAAAGCTTGCCCTTCCCGGATGGGGCTGCTTTCTTAATCTGGACGAGCGCAATAATCCCGGTAACCAGTGCCGTGGTGGCACATAGATTCCGTACCATGGTTGACGCATCCATAATAGGGAGAATCACCCGATTAGCAAAATCAACCGTATGGCCCGGGAAAATCAGTGCCTGTAACGCCCAATATAAGCCAAGGCTGAAGAGAGCAATCAGACCGGATATAAAACTAACCATGGCCATACGATTTATTCTTTTTGAAGTTTGCATTTTTCTCACATAAATTGAAGTGTACAGCCTAATCACTCATTACTGATTACTGCTTTTAAGTTCACTATCCTCGTAATTAGTCGCCGTTTCTATCCGGTTTATAACACTCCTCCAATAAGAACAAGGAGGGCGGATGCTGTAAAGATGAAAGGACACAGCTTAAACGGAATGAAATTAACTTTAAAACCTGTAAACAAAGAGACAATCGCCAGAACGACAAGTCCAATGGACGAGAACGCGAACACCGCCTTTGACAAAACTGCCAAAGGATCAATGAAGGTAACCAGTACCACAAGCAACCCGATGAAAATCAACGAAACTCCTTCGACGATCCATTCCATGGTGATGATGTTTTGATTGTCTTTACTAATTTCACCAAAACCCTTGACCACATTTTTGGTCGGAAAGAGATGCGCAATCCCCCACAAGGTAGTTAACGCACCACCAAGATACAACAGTATTTGATTAATCATTTTTGACCTCAATAGTTATCTTTTTGACAGTTGGTTATCGCTACTTAGTAATATTATCTGTCAAGAAAAGGTGCTGTCAATATAGAAAAGTGCCCATCCATCGGACAGGCACTCGCGATTCACTATTTACAAAACTTGCATTTCCAGTCTAAAAATGGATTGAGAAACAAATTGAGAAACATCCTCATTCCAATTTTTCAAGATCAGCCAGGTCTTGCAGACGAGCGGAGGCTTTCTTATTTTGCTTAAGATGTTCAAGATCAATGAAGTCTATTTTCACATCATTCAAAATAAGTTCCACCCGTTTTGGATAACATTCAGAAAACTCAACGCCGGTGATGGAAACCAGAATGTCAATTCGATCAGGAGGGTATCCAATTTGAATAACCTGGTCGGGAAGTAAAAAATCCTCCTCTTTTAGTCCAAGAGAACCCATTCCAAATTGTTTAATGGCTAAAATTAAAGCCCGGGAATTCTCTTGACTCCGCTCCACCCAAATATCAACATCTTTTGTGTAGCGAGGATGCCCATGGAATGCAACTGCGTAACCCCCAACGACGAGATATCGTACGTGGTTATCGTTTAATGATTCGAAAAACTCTTTGAAATCCTGGTTGAACATGAACACCATCCCCTCGTGAAGACTGATCCCATTGTTTGTATTCGTTACGGATTTCTTCCAACGCTTCTATTCGTTTTTCATAGGGTTGGGTCTGCCAATATGCAAAATCATGCCCCTGGTCTGACAAACTTGTTTTTTGAACAACTGTCGCGATTTTTCTGTTCATTTTAATATTCTATCACATGAAAAAAGTGCCCATCCATCTGACAGGCACTCACGATTGACGCAGCATTCATCACAGGTTGGAATATTCACCCATAGATGAGACTCTCTTGATATTGAAAAGGAAATAACAAGCGTAATCTGCTTAAGCATGAGGAAGGCAAATCAGCCAAACCCCAAAAGCTTAGGTATGGAAATTGCTCCAAAATTCGCACAGAATCCCCAGCTTCTGGTGCGCGCTTTGTTAGGCGTTTTTGATGCACAGATTAAACTTCGATATCGTTTTCTCTGACAATGCCAAATAGCGCATATTCCTGGTTTGTTTGGAAAGCCCAGTATTTGTCGCCATATGACCAGTGCCACCACTCCGGTTCGTAATTCACTAACCCGACCGCGTAAAGGGTTTCTTTCAAGATCGACCTCATTCGTTGGGCTTCTTTTGAAATATTAGCTGCATTGAGAAATGTGGCATTATTGGTTTCGAGGGGAGTAGCGTTGTAAGCTGTGCCCATATCAATTTCTTCACCAGTATGTTTTTCAATTAGTGTTAAATCTACGGCGGCTCCTGTTGGGTGGGGAGCCACGTCCAGAGGTGCACATATCTTACAAGCTTCATTGTATTGTTGTTCTTCAGACAAAGTGTCGTATTTTTTCTTGATGTATTCCAACACGATTGTAAAGGATTTTTCTTGTCTTTCGGGAGGTCTGTAACACTCCTTAATAAGAAAGTCATATTGTTCTGGCAGAAGTTGTCTTGCCTGAAAGAGTTTTTCGGCTATACGTAGTCGAATTTTTGAAAAATGGTCACTCCGACTGGCTATTTGTTTTCTTGAGAAATCAATTTGGAAGCCTTCTCTCCAGGTTGCTAAATTGACAAGCTGTTCACCACATTCCTTGATTGGGATAATCTTTACAGCAGGGTCGGAGATAATTGTCAGTTTCATGGACGTCAGCAATGAATTTTCCTTAGGTTAATGGTGTTAGGTCAATACCTAACGATTTTCGTTCGCGTAGCACCCCTTAAGATATCTGCACTTGGAAGGGTATGGACAATATATGGGAGCGGGAAAAACGTGAGACCAGAAAATCGTTTACCATTTGGTCTGCAGAATCCTATGAACACTTTTGAATTATGCCACAAGAATTAACAAGCGCCTCCCTTTTTTGAATTTGCTACAAATCATATTTTTTAGATCCAGGCGAGAAGAGCCAGTCTAAACGTACGACCGAAGGGAGTGCAGAGTACGACCGAAGGGAGTGCACAGTACGACCAAAGGGGGTGCAGAACATACCTGTACATACGATTCTGTCCATAAACCGGATGTAAATATCTGAAGCATGACATCCACTTGCTGCATCGTTTCAGGCGTAATATAAATCTCTACCATGCTCTTTCAGAAAGGCGGATTCTCGTTCATTGCGCAGCAATGGTCAGAACACTCGCAGCGTTAGGCAAGTTTTGCGTGATCGTTATAAATTTGAGCCCTTCTGTGAATCACAAAACGCCGAACTTTTTAGGTCGATTCACCAGATAAATTTATGCCACAATAAGAACAATCGGCTGTGGTTCGGCTGGTCCATATCACCGTTGTTGCGCTGGTTGGGCTGCCACATTTTGGACAGGTTTTTGGAAGCCGCTCGGCCAAAGCGATATAATCGTCTGCAACAGACTTTAAATTGCGGATTCTCTTCTCGACTTCTTGCCAATTTTCGTAACCCAGTGAGACTGCCTGTTTTAATGATTTCTCTGCTTCAACAAATCTATTGACCATTCCATACGCTAAAGCCAGATTGGAATGGGCAATCGCCATTCCTGGAACTAACAGTATTGCCTTCTCCGATAACTCTATCGCTTTCAGGGGTTGATTTCTGTGAATATAGAGCGAACCCAAGCTCGCCATGGCAAAGGCATAGGTGGGTTCAATTGCAAGCGCATTCAGATAGCATTTTTCTGCTTCTTGAGAATTATTAAGATCGGCATAAACAATACCAAGATTATTCCAGGCCCTATAAGAGTTCGTATCAATTTTTAGTGCCTTTTTATAGGCCAAAATCGCTTGTTGATATTGATGTAGTCTGGAATGTGACATTCCTATGAACATGTAAATTTCTGCCAAATCGTATTCTTTCACACCAGCTTTTACAGCTTGATTTAGTTTCTCGATTGCCAGTTGGTAATTCCGTTGGTCAAAAGCGTCAAATCCTGGTTTAACATGACTATCACCCAATTGAGACTTGTTATTGCTAATAAGTTTTTTTAGCATCTGGTTTCCTATCTACTCATTATCAGTTATTGTCGCAGCGCCTGCCCCGCTAATAATTATCGGAATTCTGATACACTGTAAATTTTCTGTTTACATATCCAGTATTTGACAAATTTTACGCAATATCACTTGAATTTTCCTTTTTTAGATCAACGATTTTAATTATACTTTTTACTACAATAGTGCCTGGTTGTTCAATGGATAAAATCGCATTCATTTTCGAGAGGCTTATTGAAACCACCCAACCAAGGTTTCATATATAAAATTATGTCTTTCGAATGAAAAAGTGCCCATCCTTTAGACAGACACTTCATGATTACAGTTACAACTGATAAACGCATTTCTTATTTCTCTTCATCCAACAGCCGGCGCTCGCCTTGTAGTTTTTGAATTTCCGTGACATCCTGTGTCACTTCCAGCGTGCCATTGAATTTGCCCTGCGCGTCGCGCACCGCAAAATAACGGATGTGAATGACGCGGTTGCTTGGGTCGCCCTGTTTGGTCTGGATCCAAAATTCGGCTGCGTCCCTCGTTCCCGCACGGAAATCCTCCAGTATTTTAAACACAATCTGCACACTATCTGGATGGTGGCAGTTCAACACGTTGCGCCCGATGATATCAGGCGTGCGCTCAAAAATACGATTTGGTCCACCCGAATAAAAGCGTACGTCATTGCCCTCATCCACAAATGTCACATCTACTGGCAGATGGGTCAATAACAACGCAATTTGCTCCAGTGTCATGGAACCCACCTGAAGCGGCATGAACTTATCTTTTTGCTCACTATTGTTAACTTCGGTCATTAACTGCCTCCATTAAGATAAAAATAATTCCACAAAAATCATAGGGGTTGTCGTCCTCACTTGGATTTCATCATAATGCGCTTTCTAATCTCTGCTGTCGAAAACTGACCAGCAGATAGCATTTCGCAGCCGCTGATCATCCAAGACGAGCTCCCGGATCGCATTTGGTAAATGTTCACGCTGCCAGCGGCACTCCATTTGCCCTCTACTCTCGCTTTCACTTTTTGGTGCAGCCGCTTGAACAGCCTTGATGGCATAGGCTGCTGCTCCAAGTTCGTGCGCAGCAACATGCGGAACTGCACCTGCCTGCCCGGCAGCAAATGCAGCAAAACGGGCTGCACCGCGTAAATCTCTGGCCGCCGCCATCGCATGACCTCCCGCAGCGCGGGAGACCATCATCGTTGTTTCGCCACGCACCCATGCCCGAGCCTGGGCGATGGCATGGCGTGGACGCGGGTCTGTAGGCATTATGGATTCAAAGAGAGGTAAAACATGCTCCGCACAATCCGCCGCCCACAACACCAATAATTGATGATCTGAATCCGAGAGCGTTCCGCCCCGACGGAAGGTAATCAAACGCTGGTCGCGTACTTTTGGAAGGATCATTGTCGTAAAATCTTTTCCAAGGCTTTGCCTTTTGCCAGTTCATCGATCAGTTTATCCAAATAACGTACTTTTCGTATCAACGGATCTTCGATGTCTTCCACACGGATTCCGCACACCACCCCCGTAATCAGTGAACTGTTTGGGTTGAATGCCGGCGCCTGGGCAAAAAAGGTTTCGAAATCATTCCCCAGCTCAATTTGCTTTTCCAACGCGGCCTGGTCATACCCGGTCAACCAGCAGATGACCTGGTCCACCTCTGCTTTTGTACGCTCTTTTCGCTCGGCCTTTTGCACATACAGCGGATAGACTCCCGCGAATTTCATTGCGCTAAACTGTTGTCTTGCCATGATCATTACTCCAAATTAAGCTAAACTCGATATTATATTGGTTCGCCTTACTAAATAACCCATAATCTATTCACAGGTTCAGGTATTTTTCTCAAGTTGAAGCCGTGTCGGATGACCCATATGCACACCTCCGATCTTCATGGTTTTTGTGCAATCCACAACCCGAGAAGATGAAGCTGAAGGGTTTTTTCGATATTTATAAACCCTGCTTCCTGGAGCAACACTTGAATTCGTTCTTCTGGGATGAGTGAATCTTCGACAGTTGCTCGATGACGTACGTTGTCGCGTGCGGCTTCTGGCAATCCCTGAAGTGCCCCAAATTCAAGCCATGCCGCAAGTGAACTTTGTGCCTTCTCAGTACTTAAATTTCCATGTAGTCCAAACAGTACGAACCAACCTCCTGAAACAATTCTACGCTGAATGCCCTCAAGTAAGTGAAGTTTTGCCCCGTTATCGGGTTGGAGATGTTCAACAAGAATGCAGGTGGCAGCGTCAAACTTGGGCTCATCCGGTAATGTGTCTACCGTCCCATGAAACAGCTTCACACGATTTTCGGCGCCTATTGCACTGATTTTGTGGTGTGCAAATTCCAGCATTATTGCGGCTGGATCGACGCCAACAAATGACCACTCCGGTTGATGGGCAGCGAACGCAGCCAGAGTTGTACCAGTGCCACACCCGGCATCCAACAAGTGAGATGTTTGCCCTAGACGTGTTCGCAAGTATGACAAGATTACCAATGGCAATTGCTCGTATCCAGGAAACACTTTTACCATCATGCCATCGTATTTTGCAGCATCTTCAAAACGACTCTGAATTTCAGTATTCA
>PNNU01000004.1 GCA_013824385.1 Anaerolinea sp. | reverse complement strand
ATCATGCGGCTCAAGCTGGGTTCTTCGATGCCATATTCCTTGAGGAACATTTCTGCTTCTTCAGCAGAGAGCTGGGCGATATCCATTTCAAGCTTACCCTGCAGAGCGACAATCTTGCTTTGTTTATGTGAATAAGCCATTTCGGGCGCTTGCTGGCCTTCGGCCGTGTTCATCACTATTAACAGTGGTTTGCGGCTTAAGAAACCGAAACCTGAAAGCAGCTTGTCTTCATATTCGCTGATCTCAATATCGCGCAGCGGAATATCTTTGGAAAGCGTTTCATGGAAGCGGGTAAACAACACCAACTCGCGTTCGACCAGTTCTTTGTCGCGGCCCATGGGGCGCTTCACTTCTTCGTTGAGTTTTTCAAGTTTTCGCTCAACAGAGATAAGATCGTTAAGCAGGAACTCGCTATCCATTGAGTTGACGTCGCGCACCGGATCAATGGTCTCGTTGATGTGAACCACGTTCTCGTCTTCGAAAACGCGCACAACTTCAATGAACCCGTCCAGTTGGGTGAGTTGGTTAAGCAGAGCGCCAGAGATGCCTCCTTTGTTGCTGCTGCCATCCAGGCCGGCGATGTCTACATAAGTGACTTTGGTGTAAATGGTCTTCTTAGGCTTGAACATGGCGGAGAGTTTATCCACGCGGATATCGGGCACATCCACCACGGCGGTGTGTACTTCCAGTTTGCCGGTGACGCCGGTGGGCTGCATGGCGCGGGTAAGCGCATTGAATAGTGTTGTTTTGCCAGATTGGGGCAGACCAATAATTCCTAGTTTCATAAAAATTCCCTTGACCCGAAATAAAATGTCAGATATACTCTGTTTTGCTATTGCCGGAGTGGCGGAATTGGCAGACGCGCACGACTCAAAATCGTGTTCCGTAAGGAGTGTGGGTTCAATTCCCACCTTCGGCACCTAGATTATAACATGCGCTCCCTGCGTTAATCCGCGGGGAGTTTTTCTTTAACTCTATTACTAGTGATGTATAATAGTGATGTATAAGCGCAAAGGATTCAGGAGTAAAAATGACCACGGATATGAAAAGGAAACAAATTTATATTAACCAAGAACAACAGAACAAACTGAGAAATTTAGCAAAAAAAAACGGAACAAGTGAAGCTGAAATCATTAGAAGATATATTGATAATGATTCTTCAATGTTAGAAGTTACGATTCCTCGGGACAGTAGTTTTGCTCTTGAAGAAATTATTAAGTATGCTTCAAAAGCTCGCGGTTTGGTTGGTAAACCTTATCAATTCAAGCGTGAAGAAATTTATCAGGAACGAGAAAGCAGGTGGATTAGAGAAGATAAAAAGGATGATAAACCTTCATGAAGAGAATATTAATTGATACAAATATAATTCTCTATACCTATGATTACCGAGATCAATTACGTAAAAAGAGGGCGGAAGAGGTTTTACGTACTCTTGAAAACCATAATGAAGGTGTGTTTTCTATTCAAACACTCTCTGAATTTATGAATGTTGTAACAAAAAGTTCTAATCCGATAATTGAAAGCTCCGTTATACTGCAACAACTTCAATATTGGATTAATTTATTCCCAATCATTCAGATTTCCCAGAATATTGTTTTTGAAGCAACGCGATGTGTTTTAGAGCATAAACTTTCTTATTATGATGCACAAATTTGGGCGGCAGCAAAGCTCAACCAAATACCAGTTATATTTTCTGAAGATTTCCAAGATGGACAGATCCTTGAAGGGGTTCGGTTCGTCAATCCATTTTCAGAGAATTTTGATATCGATCAATGGAATTAATTCTAATATAATGAAAAAAATCCTGACTCTTTGGCCAAGATTCTTTGTAATTAGTTCTAGAAATAATTAAATAGTCTTTCTCATGATCGGACGAGTCGCCTTCCGCCGTGCCACTTCCACAAAACCCGCGGACTCGAAGGACGATGCCACTCCGGTATAAATATCCGCCGGACCAGATTTCTTATCCGGAGCATAGGGATAGGCTTCAACAATTTCTGCGCCGTGAGCTTTGGCATAGTCCACCGCGGCTTCGATCAGTTTGGTCATCAACCCCTGGTGACGGAAATTGTGATGGATGAAGAAACAGGGGATGGACCAGACGGGCTGCTCATCCACAGGAGCGAGTAGCTTCGAGGTACCGAGGCGCACGTAATCTGCGCGTGGGGCAACAGTCACCCATCCGGCCGGGATTCCGTCGATGTAAGCGATCAGACCTGCTTCAACTCCGTGGTGAACGATCGTTCGCATGGCGTTTTTGAGTCCGTCTTTACCCAAAGTGCTGAATTCTTTGTTGGGAACGCGCCACCACATACACCAACAGCCCGTGCAAACGGCATTTGAGTTAAATAAGGTTTCAAAATCGATCCACTTTTCAGGCGTCAACGGAATAATTTCTGTATTTGGCATTATTAAAATCCTCACTCGTCTAGGATGAACTTGACCGCTCTTTGCAGAACTTCATCAAAATTGGACGGAATATCGTGCTCCATCTCAGGGAAGATTTCCTGTTCACATTTTATACCGTATTCAATTAATTTGTCTTTCAATATTAATGCGCCCGGCGTGCAATGTTCGTCTCTGCCGCCCAGGACGAAATATCCGCGCAGCGCCGTATGATCTGCAGAATTGATTAATGACAGCCAGCTCTCAACAGTGCCCACATAGGGCGCCAAAGCGATAAACCCCTTGACCGGAAAGAACCTCTTCAACGCCAAATGAATGGCGGCGTACCCGCCTTTTGAAAACCCGGCGATGATCGTTTTGTGTTCATCGATTTCGTAGCGTTGTTTCAAGGTCTCATAGTGTGCTGGTACATCTTTGTTCACTCTTTCGAAGTCATTCCAGACATACAATCCTTTACCGGCAACCTCTGCGGATTGAGGCAGAGCCACCAGCCAATTGTTCCTGGTTAGATAGTCCCAGTAATCCGAGAAACCCGGGGCGTTTGAATTGTTGCCGTGCAGTCCAATGAGCAACGGCAGTTTACTCTCAGGCAAATTACCGGGCTCAATGATTTTCAATTCAGGACGGGCTTTATGTTGTTCGTCAGCAAGGGTCTTAAAACTACGGTCCACCAAAGCCTCAAAACGCGGACGACCCTGCAGGGTTTTTACATCTTCATCCCTGCGCAGCACGAAATCATTATAGAAATAGCCGAGGTCCAGCGCTTTTTCAAGGATGTCTTCCGCCAACTCCAATTTACCCATTACAGCGGCGAGATCCACGCGAATTTCATAGGCGCGGCCTTGCCAGGCAGGATACAGATCGCAAATATTGGTTAATACATCGTAAGCTTTGGCAAACTCGCCTTTCATATAAAGGTCGATGGTTTGAGTGAATTCAACAGGTTCATCTTTCATCTGCATCCTCCTATTCGCTATCATTATTTTACTCGTATTTATTTTGTGCAATACGATTACTGGAATTTTTAATCATCTCGTTGTATACTCGTTAATACTACATTTCTTTATCTTTCGATTTAAGAGGACGCCCATGAAAGCCACAGTCACCCAACAACATTTGGCTCACGGACTCAGCGTGGTTGGCCGTGCGGTTTCTCCGCGCAGCACACTGCCAGTTTTGGCAAACGTATTGGTGGCCACAGATGAAGGCCGCTTGCGCCTTTCAGCTACCAATCTTGAAATGGGCATCACTTGCTGGATCCCCGCACAAATTCAGGAAGAAGGCTCGATCACCGTTCCCGCCCGCACACTGGTGGATTTGGTGGGCACTTTTCCTCCTGAAAATGTACAGCTCACGCTCGATACCCGCACCCAAACCATCACACTGGTTTGCAACAGCTCAGTGCATGATATCAAAGGCATTGACGCACAAGACTTCCCTCCCATCCCGGTACCAGACCTAACCGAAGGCGTGGATCTTAACCTCGTGGATTTCCGCGAGATGATTCAACAGGTGGCATTTGCCGCCTCCGCGGATGAGGCCCGTCCTGTTCTGCAGGGTGTCAAAATGGAAGTTCAGGAAAGCCAGATCACTTTGGCTGCCACGGATGGCTTCCGCATTTCGGTACGCAAAGAAATGTTGGCGAATCCGATCAAACAGGATTTCTCCATCATCATCCCTGCCCGCGCCATGAGCGAACTGGCTCGAATCGCCGGTGACAGCGACAAGACCGTAACCATGGTTGTGCCCCAGGGCAGAGGACAGGTTATTTTCCACCTCAATGATGCTGAATTGGTTTCACAATTGATCGATGGCAACTTCCCTGATTTCAGGGCCATCATCCCCCACAATTACAAAACCCGTACGACCATCTCAACCCCGGCTTTTCTAAAGGCTTGCAAACAAGCCGAGATCATCGCGCGTGAAGGCAACAACGTCATTAAATTAAATGTTATCCCTGAAGAGAACGGCACCGGCAGGGTTGAGATAAGTGCTCTTACCGAAGAAACCGGTAAAAGCGATATCCAGATGGAAGCCAATATTGAAGGAAATGCATTACTGATCGCTTTCAACGTCCGCTTCTTACGCGAAGTGCTGGATGTGATCAAAGCCCCAAGCGTGGCGCTTGAAACCAACGCCAACAACACTCCGGGAGTTATTCGTCCCGTCGGTGATGAAAACTTCACCCACGTGATCATGCCCATGCATTTGGGCTGATCCTCACAATCTCTCGTAACGGATTCCCCTCTCCAACGAGAGGGGAAATTGTTTCAGGAGAAATAATTATTTCTAGAAATAATTAAAATGGATTTTCTACCTAATTCCTCCGAACGACTCTTAAGCCTCACCATCGCCCTGGGACAGTATCCCATATTGGGTACAAAAATACGCGCACGCATGCGTGCAGAGTTGTTTAATCGCGGCATAATCGATCAAAAGGAATTTGAAACACAGGTGCGCAGCGAGGCCATCCAGACACAAAAAATGGAAGGCATTGACAACCCCTATTATCAGGAGCCTTCTGAGATTTGGGAGACTCGTAAATCTGTTTTACGCGATCAACTTACTGACCTGTTATTCAGCCGCCACCTGCCATTTGAATTAATGGAAACCATGATCAGCGAAGTACTGGTCGAAAAAGGCATCACCCCAACCGAGCAGCATCTGGCAATTAACCCTGAGCTGGCGCCGTTAGACCTGGTATTTGAACAGGCGCTGACCATTGAACGGATGCCCGAAGAAGCCAAAGCCAGATTAATTCCGCGGCTTGAAGAAACCAAAGTAGTGCTCATTCGCAGCATGATCAGTGATCAGTTGCGATATATTAACATTGCCAAAGAATGGTTAACCGTAAGCGACCTGGCCGAGATAAGGCGCAGAAAAATTGGCGCTGGAAGAATTGGCGGCAAGGCGGCAGGCATGCTGCTGGCACAACACATATTAAAAAACTCACCAGAGTTGGGAGAAAGCGCCAACATCACTGTTCCTGAATCTTTTTACGTAGGATCAGATGAATTTTACAGCTTCATCGCGTTAAACAATTTTGTCGGTTGGAATGATCAGAAATATAAGACCGAAGACGAAATGCGCGCGGATTTCAGCAAGATTGAACAGGATTTTCAAAAGGGAGATTTCGCTCCTTATTTTCTGGATCAGATCCAAACCATGCTGATCAAAATCGGCAAACAGCCCTTGATCGTTCGTTCGTCCAGTCTGCTCGAAGACAGCTTTGGCACCGCGTTTGCTGGAAAATACGAAAGCATCTTCTGCCCGAACCAGGGAACACTTGAAGAAAATCTCAAGGCACTTACCAACGCAGTCGCGCAAATTTATGCCTCAGTGTTCAACCCCAATGCGCTGGTCTACCGGCGCAGCAAGGGTTTGCTGGACTACGATGAACGGATGGCGCTGCTGATTCAAATCGTAGAAGGGGAACGCTACGGGGACTATCTGATGCCGCATGCCGCGGGCGTGGCTTTCAGCCGCAACCTTTACCGCTGGGCTCCGCAGATCCGCGTGGAAGACGGGTTTGTACGTTTAGTCTGGGGGCTGGGCACTCGGGCAGTCGACCGGGTTGGAAACGACTATCCGCGCCTGGTGGCACTAAGTCATCCCTTGTTACGCCCAAGCAATGAACCTCAAAATATTCGACGCTATTCACAGCAATACGTCGACCTGATTGATCTAAAACAAAACAAACTTACCACTATGGCGGTAAAAGACGTACTTGACGCGGACTATCCTCCGCTGCGTTACATCGCGCAAATGGATGAAGGCGGCTACTTCGAAACCATTCGCAGCCTGCTCATTAAGGACACCAAAGACCTTGTGTTAACTTTTGATGTTCTTTTGCAGCGAACTCCGTTCACAAATCGCATGAAAGCCATCCTACGAACCCTTGAGCTGGCCTATCACTCACCGGTGGATGTTGAATTTGCGTTAAGCTTGAAACAAGATGTGGGGCTGCAACCAAAGCTGGGAATTACCATGCTGCAATGCCGTCCGCAAAGTCACCTGGGTGAGTCAGAAATCGAAAAGATGCCCACCAATCTCACAGAAAAGGAAGTACTATTTACCTCTGATTTTATGGTTCCGCGCGGAAAAATAGACAAGATCAACTATGTGGTCTATGTGAAAGCGAAAAACTATTTTGCTTTGAAAAGTAATGTTGAACGGGTGGAGTTAGCCAGAACCATCGGACGCGTAAATGAAGCGCTGCAAAAAGAAAAGTTTATTTGCGTTGGTCCTGGCCGATGGGGTAGCTCCAACGCTGACCTGGGCGTGCCCATAGCGTACGGAGATATTTACCATTCCAAAGCGCTGGTAGAGATGGCCGGAGAAAACCTGGGGCTGCCGCCTGAACCATCACTTGGTACTCACTTTTTCCAGGACTTGTTGGAAGCACAAATATACCCGTTGGCTCTGCAACTGGATGATACCAAAACAGTATTCAATCGTGAATTCTTTGATGAAATGCCCAATCATTTGAACGAATGGATCGCCGCAGACGAACAATACGAGCAATGCTTAATGCTGCTGGCGGTTGGTGATTACGCACCGGGTAAGAGCCTCACAATTCTGATGAACGATGATGTAGGAAAAGTACTGGCGTATCTGATATAAAAACGACCGGATTTCCGGTCGTTTTTTGTTGAACTGATTATTTTGATAAAGGGTTAGTTTTCTTCTTCTTCGGTAGTTTCAGGTGATTTCGCAGGTTTGTCTTCTTCTAAATCTTCTGTGTCACTGGAAACAAATCCGTTATCATCCTCATCTGCTTCATTGGATACAAATGCGTCATCTTCCTCATCTGCTTCATCATCATCATCATCCGGATCGTCTTCTTCGTCGATGTCATCAAGTTCAGCAGGGTCCAATCCCAATTCTTCAGCTCTCTCTTTTCTCTTATCAGACTCTTCTTTCCAGAAGTAGTAAATGAGATAAATATTTGCCAGCATAAAGATGGACATGATGCCTTCGATACCCCAGGCACCCCATCCACTGTAAGAAAGGAAAACGGCAATTCCATCCACCAACATATGATAGAAAAACGCTAATGCAAACCAACCAAACGAACGGCTCTTAATAGCTTTCCAGATCAATATAGAAAGGAAGATTTGAGTAGAAATAGCGATTACCCGTTCCAGACCAGGTAAGAACCCAAGGTGCCAGGGATTTGCCCAAAACTGGGCAATTTGCGCTGCAACATTTTGCACCTGATCCATGGAGACACCCTTGGCAATTTGAGCACCAGGATTGTAGAAAGCAATATATATAAAGTTGATTAATGCTCCGCCAAACAACGGGAAGTAAGGCCAAACAGCAAAGCCGATGCTTTCAATACCGCCGTGACCAACACCCAAACCAACAGCCGATTCGATTCGTTTGGTTTTCTTTTTTACTATCAGGAAACCAAAATAACGCGCAGTTTCTTCGAACAAAGCGGCAAGAAAACCCAAAATTACAGCGTTAAAGAGGGGAATCCACTGAGTAGCTGGAACTGGTAAAGTACCGTCATTGAACAACTTGCTGACAAGCTGCAGTACTGGATAGTGCACAACCTGGGAGACAAGATAAGTCAAAACACCAGTGAGAATTACCCACCAGGACACCTTGAATCGCCGCACCACAAGAATGGTTAATGCGATCGGAACGCCGATCATTAATAATATCGTAACAGCGTATGAAATAAATAACCCTATATTTGTTTCCATGCTAAATCCTTTTTAAATAAAGATAGGCAATTCTAAGTCTGATCGCGTACCAATAGAGTATATGCTTTTTTGGGGTTTTTAGGTAGTGCAAAATTTTGTAGAACTATCGAGATGTTTCACGTGAAACAATTGAATTTCCCTCATTGTTTTGTTTCACGTGAAACAAATACGGCTTATTTTTATAACTCCTGTTTGCGGAAAACCAGCCAGGCAACTGTCAATGAAATAATGATCAATCCCAGGCTTACCCATAAGCCGGTCCAGTTGGTGACTGGGAGACCAGACATTAACAAGGAGGCGTTGTTGATCAGGGCATCCGGGAAATTGCTCCCGATTCCGGGTAACCCCCCCAGAATACCCAGTACGATCAGGGTGCCAAAAGACAAGCCGATGGCAATATATTGGGTACGGGTCAGGGTTGAATAGAGCAGGGTGATGGCCACGTACACCAATAGGTAGAGAATGACTAATCCGTTTACGACCAGCCAATTGAGGATATTAAGTTCGCCGAATAGAAAGTAGGTGTAGTAATAGCAGGCAACCCCGGCAATCACAACGGCGATGATAAAGGTCAGGGCCAATGAGGCGAATTTGGCAAGTAAAAAACTTCCCCGCGGCATAGGTTTCGAAAGGATCATGGCGGCAGTTCCTTTATCTTTTTCAACCGCCATGGCGCCCATTGAAAAGACCAGCACCAACAAAATGCCAAATTGGGTAATATTCTTGATGTATTGAGCGACTGCGTCGTTGATGGTAGGGTCGGGGATCAGGCCCACGAATGCTTCTCCGCCCGGCACCAGGGTCATGAGTTGGGGGGTCATTTTTGCCATTAATGGCGAGGTCATGCCAAATAATACCAAGACCACCAGAGCAATCAGGAATTTACGGGTTCTCCGTTGTTCTAAAAATTCTTTAAAGAGTGCGGTCATAAAATTCATTTTTGACTCCCGGTCAACTGTATGAAGATATCCTCCAGTGACGGTTTGACCACTTCCAGTTTTTCAAACGTTGAGTTGTTGTTCAAGGCATCTCGAATAATCTCTTGTTGTGCAGCATGGACGTCTTTTACTGCAAGGTGAAAGCTGTAGCCTTCAACGGTCACGCCGGTCACGCCGGGGAGTTTTTCGAGACGCAGCTTCCACTCAGGCATTTGAGCTGTCGACCCATTGCCGATGGTGATTTCCAGCGCCGGGGTGGCGTAACGATCCATCAAATCTTCTTTTTTAGCCTGGGTGATTAGCTTGCCTTTATTGATGATACCAACGGTGTCACAGACGCGTTCTACATCAGCCAGAATGTGACTGCTCATAATTACTGTGCATTCGCTGCTCAGACCTTCGATCATTTCCAGCACTTCCTTGCGTCCAGCGGGATCCAACGCGCTGACCGGCTCATCCAACAGCAGGATGGAGGGGTGGTTCATCAGCGCCTGGGCGATACCAAGACGCTGGCGCATACCGCGAGAAAATCCGCCGATGTGGCGTTTGGATGCTTCTTTCAGCCCGGATTGTTCGAGCAGTTGATCTGTTCTGATCCGTCTTTCTTTGCCGTCCAGGTTAAAGATCTTACCGATATAATCCAGATATTCACGCGGACTCATCCATGCATAGAAGGCAGGTTCCTCGGGCAGGTATCCAAGCCGGGCTTTTATACCGGCGTTTGACTTGGTGATGTTTTGATCTCCGAAGAAGATGCTGCCAGAATCAGCCTGTGCCAGCGAGGCCAGAATGCGCAGGGTGGTGGTCTTGCCTGCCCCGTTTGGACCAAGAAATCCAAACACGGACCCGGACTCAACCATCATGTTCAACCCGTCCAGCGCATCCACTTTGCCATATTTCTTGCGCAGGGCTTCGATCTTTACGGAATTCATTCATCTCTCCCGAAGATAAAGTAGGCGATTGGTCCAAACAGGTTAAAGAGGACCACAACGATGATCCAAACCCATTTTGGGCCCTTTGTTTTTTCGCGGCGGATCACATCCACCAGTGCGGCGATCATCAACCCCAATTCTAGTAAAACTACCGGAATGATAAGGGGTAAATATTTTTGAATGATTTCAATTCCATTGATATCCATTTTCGTCTCCTTGTTTTGTTGGCAGGGCGGGTTTGGCGCCCTGCCGTTATTTGACGGTTATTTGATTTTTTCTACGTTTTGCTGGGCCAGAGAAACCATTCCTGAGATTCCACCCAGGTTCATGGTGTCTACGGCGCTGGACGGAACGATCACCAAAGCGCCCTTCTCTTTTAAGCCTTCAAAGAGCATGTTCATGGCGCGCAGATGCAGGGCTGTGGGATTGTTGATGTAAGACTGTGAAGCGGTCTCAAAACTGGAAGCAATCTGCATTTCAGACTCGCCCAAAATGACACGGGCCTGGCGTTCTCGCTCGGCTTGCGCCTGGCGAGACATGGCGTCTTCAAGGTCAGCAGGGATGACCACGTCGCGAATCTCAACGGACTGAACGGTGATACCCCAAGGGGTGGTGCGTTCGTCAATGATCTTCTGCAGATCGGCGTCCATTTTATTGCGGCCAACCAGAATATCGGCGAGAGTCATTTGACCGATCACTTCTCGCAGGGCGGTTTGTGAAGCCCAGGCGATGGCGGCGCGATAATTCTCAACTTCGAGGGCGGCCTTCTCGGCATCCCATACCAGCCAGAAGAGCACGGCGTCCACATTGACCGGGACGGTGTCGCGGGTAAGCGTTTTCTCGGCAGAGAAGGGGGTTACCATAACGCGCTGATCGATCCACATGGTAATGCTATCCAGAATGGGTACGATCCAGAACAGACCGGGGCCGCGCAGTCCGCGCATTTTGCCCATGCGCAGCACAACAGCTTTTTCCCATTGGCGGGCAACCTGAATGGCAAAGAAAAGGTAGAAACTGAGCACCATAACGGGAACAAAAACTGCAAAAATGATTCCATCTTTGATGCCCATTGAGTCCATAATCACGGCGCCAGCAGTCGCGATCAAGATGCCCAGGATCAGAATAAACATGGATATCCCATTGATGTGCTGTTCCGCCATGCTCTGTGTTTTGCTTTTTGAAAAATACCTGAACGGACTTAAGTTTTCTGATCCATTTTCATTTTGGTTACTTTGTTGATTGTTGTTTTGATTGTCGTTGTTTCTGTTTTTTTCTCTCATTTCATCCTCTTTTTAAATGCTTTCGTTATCGGGCTCTTTTTCCAGCGTACCGTCTTGCCAGGCTTGAAAGAGCGTTTGAATGGTTAATTGACTTTCTTCGGCAGTGAAACCCTGTTTGGCCAGGGACTTAAGGAACCTTTTTGACTGTAATTCCAGTGATTCCTTTTTGAGCTTTTGCACAGCTTCTGCGGAGGGTTGATCGAGCAAATAGGTGCCCCTGCCTTGTTGGGTCGAGATCAAGCCGGCTTCATCCAGCATACGGTAGGCTCTGGCGATGGTGTTGAAGTTGATGCTTAGTTCTGACGCAAGCTGGCGCACCGTGGGCAGCTGGTCGCCGGGTTTAAGTTCGCCGTTTGCCAGAAAGGTCTGCACCTGTTCCACGATTTGAATATAGCTTGGCACTCCTGAGCGAAAATCCAGATTAAAGTTTAGTGATTTCACATTCGATCCTCCTGACACATTTCAGATTACCGATACTGGTTCCGATTTTGTATCATTGTTTGATTGTATCTTTGTATTATTGTATCATTGTATAAGCCAATGTCAAGGGTGATGACACTGGCTTATACAATGATAAGATGGAGAGAAGCATGGCTTAAAGTGATGCTCGTCTCTTTTATTCTCAAATTCGATGTTCACGAAATACCAATAAGCGGATGAACCCCTGGTTAATGCAGTATCAAGATTTTTAAGTGAAGATAAAAGCAATTGCCATACCACAGGCGATACCTGTGAATCAATGTGAATATCCAATATCCGGTTGCAGCACTTATAAAACTTTCTCAAGAAGCTATCGAAATACACTTTGGTGTTTGACGAAGTGTGGTTTCAAAAAAAATATTCCTACAGATTGAGACTACCTACGATCATGTTGTTTTTTTATTGATAATCTGATGACATTATTGACAACACAACCATGTACTGAATCTATTTGACATAAAGGCCGACAATATCAAGATTGGAATCCATGGTGATTGTATAGACTAATGTGCTTTTCTCGTATTTCCCGACCAAGACCACTGTTGCATAATCCTCACCGGACGTTTTACTTTTTTGTCCAAGAGTGGTTATTGATGGGTATTCAATAAAAGATCCAGCCTCAACCAGTTTGGCTCCTATCGCATCCTTTAATTGATTTGAAGTCAGTTGTTCTTGAAGATCTTCTCTTATCTCGGCATTCACCTTGTCGAAATCTTGTGAGTTAATCATCTCAACAACCTCTTTTGCACGCTCGATTACAACATTTTCATCATATATATCAGCAAGTTTTACCGAGTTGCATGCAGACAGCATGATTGAAAATACCAGCAATATGAAGAGAATTTTGATTAGTTTCATTATTATTTACACCTTTGTTATCGTTTTATTAGCGAAAAAGAATATCAAATTGGTTTTGAAGCAAAAATTTTCTAAAAATCTTGATGCCGGTTCAGGTTCTCTAACCGATTTGGCGA
Organism: Anaerolinea sp.; assembly: GCA_013824385.1. The sequence goes on along the minus strand of PNNU01000004.1, from coordinate 16,108 downwards.
CGTGGAATTTGGGTTATTGATATTTTTTTATGTAAAACAGACCTGAAATAACACCAGGAATGATGATCCAAGTGAGGAGAGTGGCGATAATGCAAGTTCTGGAATCAAGGAACTGGCTGAGCACGATGAAGCAAATCACTAATGGAAAAGTGATATAACCCAGAATGCGATGTGCAAGGATCCAGGTTTCTTCGTCTCTAACAGTCCAGGGCAGCCTTAGCCCCATGTAACCGTTAAATGGAAGTTTGGGTGCGAAATTGCCGATTACGACCATCAGCAGGGTGACAAGAACCAAAGAAACCCAATTTTCCTGCAAATCTGTCAGAACTTTCTTTTCAAAGACCGCGGAAATTGCCACCCCAAGGATGACAACCCCGACCGTAAACCAATTAAGAGAACGCATGGTTTTTATCTTGGGGTTATCCGCGGAGAGAGATGCAAATTCGGGAATGTGTCTGCCCAAAATAAAAATAGTACACAAAATCAGCAGGCCAGGTGCTGTGTATGAATATATTTTATTCTATAACAGCAAACCGCCAACCAGAGCAATAAGAGAAACGCTGACCAATATAACTTCTTCAATCTTAATCTTGTTTGTCATTTGACGACTCCTTAATAGTTGAAAACATTCCAATAAACTCCATGAGAACTTCTTGCACCACGGACACATTCAGCGAATAGACAATCTGGTTTCCGCGACGCTCTGAGGTAATCAGTTTTGCGTTCTCCAGTACATCCAAATGCCGAGAAATGGAAGGCTTTGATATTTTGAAATGGCCTGCAATATCGCCTGCGTTCATATTCTTCCACTTCAACAACCTGACGATCTCCCTTCTGGTTGTATCAGCCATGGCTCTGTAAACATTATCGTCCATCTATTTCTCCTTAAGTATTTAGTATTTTAGCTAAATAGCTAAATTTGTCAAGGGTAATTAAGTCTATGTAATGAAGGCAAACCTCAATGAATTCCAGCCACTTGACCAAAGCGTTTGTATATTAAATATTAGTGCCGAGTATTCTACTTTATACAAATCTATAGAAAGATTCTTGCTTCGTCAGAGGGATGTACATTGAATTTTTCGTAATAAAAAATTCCTATAACCGAAATTCCATGTCGTATCATTTTGTCGTTATATATACTCATAGAGGTAAGATTTTTTGCTGAGAATTCGATTTGATCGATCATGATAAATCCCATACGGTAAATTTTCTTATACTCAAATTCATCTACAGCAGGAGCATTTATCAATGTCTCGCTTTAACCGATCTGGCGACGTGGTATCCGGGTTATACTAGAGTTTGGATACCCAAATTCCCCGATTAATGAGTTAAAATGAATCTACTCAAATGCAACAACCTTGACCTGTCCAAATGAAAAAGGAGAATAAACATGACAAAATCTTATGATGATCTGATGGCAGCCTTTGCCGGAGAAAGCCAGGCTAACCGCAAGTATCTGGCATTCGCAAAGAAAGCCGATGAAGAAGGCTATGCCCAGGTGGCCCGCCTGTTCCGTGCGGCAGCTGCAGCCGAGACTGTACATGCTCTCACTCACTTCCGCACTGCGGGTGAAGTTAAAAGCACTGAAGAAAACCTTAAGGCTGCTGTTGCTGGCGAACATTATGAAAATTCCGAAATGTACCCATCCTTTATTAAAGATGCCGAAGTCGAAGGAGACGCCAAGGCGCTCAAGAGTTTTACCTGGGCGAACGAGGCAGAGAAGATCCATGAAATGCTTTATAAAGAAGCGCTTGAGTCACTCGGCAAACCTGGCGAAACCTATGACTACTATATCTGTCCAGTTTGCGGATTTACCCACGCACGCACTGCTCCTGAAAAATGTCCTGTTTGCGGTGCCCTCGGAAGCAAATTCGAAAAAATTAGCTAATTATCGTAATTTAGTTGTTTGATTCTAAAAAAAAATCGTATAATGTTATAACGATTTATAAACTCTATATTCAGGGGAAACCCAAGGAGAGGCTTATGTGGTATTACACAGTTAATAATCAACAAGTCGGCCCTGTGGACGAAAAAGAAATTAAGAAATTAATTGCTGCAGGAACAATTACACATGCAACCATGGTTTGGACAACTGGTATGGGAACCTGGCTGCCCATTGCACAAACGGCTTTGGGAACGTTAATGGGATCAATTCCACCCCCGCCGATTGGCACAGTACCTCCTGCTATTTTTGTTGAAAACCCAAAAGTTGTTCAACTCAAAACCTTGTTCACGTGGTTCTGGATCAGCCTGATCGGAATTCTATTAGGTGGTATTGGTTTGGCAGCCGCTGCTGTTTTATTCATCATCATTGTGTACAAATGCTGGCAGTTGGTTCAACACGAGGGTGTACGCGGTACAGCGGACCAAATGGTTTCACGCTGCTTTATCCCCGGCTGGAATTTCTATTGGTACTTCCCCGCCTTGCGCGGATTGGCCAAGGAATTCAACGAGAAATTTGACCGTGAAGCGATCGCAGGCGAAAAGATCAATCTTGACATGGTTACCTGGATGCTCATCTGTGTTTATGGCAGCCCGATTACCTTTGGCGTTTCCTTGATTGCTTTCATCATTCTCTGGATCATGTATACCAACAAGATTAAGAATGCAGCCATTGCAGTCATTTTGTCCAAAAGCTAATTTTTTGAAGTCATAAAACTAAAACGCCTCGGTATATCTTACCGGGGCGTTTTTTTGCACTTTTTTGTGAGTTAAAAACGTATATTGGATATACAATAAATTATCCAATTTTTACAAACTTGGAAAGAGGTGGAATCATGTGGTATTACAGTATTCAAAATCAGCAGGTTGGTCCAGTGGAAGAAGAAGCGATCAGCGGATTGGTGGCTGAACAAAAAATCAACGGGGCTACATTGGTTTGGACGCAAGGTATGTCTGCATGGCAGCCAGCCAGTACTACCCGGTTGGTACAATACTTGCCCCAGGCAGCCATTGCACCTGTTCCCGCACCCGCACTCGCACCCGCACCCGCACTCGCACCCGCACCCGCATCCGTCTATGCAGTATCATACAAAACCCCAGAGATGGAAGTCAAAGAATTAAACGATCTCTTTATGTGGTACTGGATTTGTCTGGCTGGCAGTCTGGTCACTTTTGGGTTGAGCGCGATTGCATCAATGGTTCTTTTTTACATCATCCTTTATCGTAATTGGCAGTTGATCCAGGATGGCTATGCCCGTACCTCACCAGGCAAAGCAGTAGGATTCTTATTCATTCCGTTTTTTAATCTGTACTGGATTTTTGAAGCCTTTCCAGGTTTGGTTAGAGATACCAATGCATACATTCAACGTCACAATTTGCCTATCACAATGCAGGGTACCGGTTTGGCAACTGCTTTTTGTATCTTGACTTTGTTATGTCTTGTCCCCTATTTGAATTTAGCAATCTCGGTGGCATTACTTATTATCCAAATCATCATGATCAAGAATTTCAAGGATTCGGCTATCGCTTTGATTCAGAATAGAAGATAGTTTTTGCGGTGTCTAAAAAAACCCGGCCGTTTTCATGGCCGGGTTTTTTTAGACACTTCAGACTCCAGTAGTTATTTTATTGAATAGCAGGAGTCTTTATTTTAGTTATTTTTGTGCACCCCCGTTATTCCAGGTGTCAATCCACTCTCTGGATGAACGGTTCATTTCGATGGAAAAATCAGCCACGAATTTTCGAAAATAATTATTCCTTCCCAGGGTGATGGCGGCTTCTTCGTGCGAAAGTTCTGGATAGTTTCGCACCGCGGTGGGTTCATTCATTTTGACGAAGTCTTCAGGTGAGAGCTTCTGGTATTTATTTTTAAACACAACATACTGCGGATCGTAGCGTGGAGTCAGTCGATTCTCCTCTTTTACAACATAGGGGCGTCCAAAAACCAGCAGGGTAATGGGCAGCGTATATCTGGGCAAGTTGAACATTTCGCGGTGGACCTCAGCGTTTTCGAGGATATCGCCGATATAGCAAGATCCGATACCCAATGATTCCGCAGCGATCACGGCGGTTTGTGCAGCGATCAACGCATCACAACTCGCTAGAAGCAGATCTCCATCGCCAGGTAAACGTGGAGGGATCCCTTTTTCCATGCAGACGGATTCCACGTCGCAATAGGTATAGAAATCAAAGAAACGCTGATAGTCCGCCACGAAAAGCAACACCCACGGGGCGGTGGCAATAAAAGGCTGATCGTCGCAGGTGACAGCCAATCGATCTTTTAGCGACTGATCCTCCACTTCGATGATGGAATAGAGCATCATGTTGCCTGCAGTTGGCGCGCGCAGTGTAGCGTGCAGGATGGTTTGTTTTTCTTCTTCGCTCAGTGGTGTTTGCGAAAACTTTCTAATGGACCTGCGGTTCTCGATTACTTTCAAGGTTTCATTCATCATGGTTTGAATCGCTCCTTCTTGTTTTCAAAACATCAGTACCTTTTCAGTATCCCTCCTTTTGATATTATCATATTTCGTTTTTGGTTTGAGAACGCGTGAATACGATACAATAAAGACCATGTCTGATGAATCTGAAGATCAAATTCGCGAAATAATGCTTAATGCCTTAATCAAAAGGCAAACCATGATCACGCCTGGTCGTGATTGTGCCCTTCGACTTTTTAATGGTTTCTATGAAGGGGTGCGTGATCTCGTAGTGGACCTTTATGGCAGTACGCTGGTGATCTTCAGTCACGCCGAAAACGAAGAGGATTCCATCGTGCTCTCTCAAATGGCGCGAGATATTTTCCTTGAATCACTTCCATGGATCAAATGTGTGGTGGTGAAACATCACAATGCCCGCGACAAGGAATTGCGAAACGGGGTGATTACTTTTGGCAGCCATTTGCAAGAGAATATTGTTGAACACGGCATCAAGTATGCCGTGGACTTGAAGCTCAATCAAGACGCCAGTTTTTATCTCGATACGCGAAACCTGCGCAAATGGTTATTGGATCATTCTGAAGGATTGGAAGTACTCAATACCTTTGCCTACACCGGCAGCCTGGGGTTGGCGGCGCTAGCCGGAGGCGGAGCGCAAGTATTTCAGCTTGATCGCAACCGCAAATTTCTAAACCTCGCCAGGCGTTCTGCCATGCTCAATCGTCTGGACCTTGGCAAAATGAAATTGGCAGCCGTCGATTTTTTTGTAGGCATCGGACAACTCAAACGCAGCAGTACCCTCTATGATATGGTAATCCTCGATCCGCCGTTTTTCTCTGTGACTGAAAAAGGTATGGTGGATCAGGCTAAAGAAAGCCATCGGCTATTGAACAAAGTTCGTCCGTTATTGAGAGACGGCGGACGCATCATCGCCATTAATAATTCGCTTTTTCTTGAAGGTGCTGAATATATGCGCTCTCTAGAAGCGCTTGGGCAGGATGGGTTTGTGGAAATTGAAGAAATCATCCCTGTGCCTGAAGACATCACCGGTTACCCCGAGACTATTCTGGTAAAGCCCCCGGTTGACCCAGCTCCTTTCAATCATCCGACAAAGATTGTTGTCCTCAAGGTTAAACGAAAAGAGTAATTTTTTCTAGAAATAATTTCACCCAGCCGGGGACGGCATCCGCCTCTTTGGTGCGATAAGGTTCTGGCAAGCTTGAGACTACCATATGCCAGGTTAGCGCCCGATTAATCCGACCAATCACCATGGCCAATTCAAACGCTTCACGCAGGCGTTTAAGCGAGGCATACTCCTGCCATTCGTTTAGATAGAGCGTCTCCAATTCGCGGAGTTCCGCAGAGTCTTCTTCAAGGTCAAATCGATAAGCAATGGAGCGTAGAGTGACGACCATGGAGAAGAATGGGTGTGCGATGAATGATTCAGCCCAATCAAAAAACCTGAACTCGTTTTGAACGACAAAAATGTTGCCGTCATGAAAATCATCGTGCTGCAAGGTTTCAGGAATAGCGTATTGGGCAAGGGTTTCGCACAGTTTCAATATTTTTGGCATAACCCCCATAAATAAATCATATTCAGAATTGGATAACCCATCAGATTGCCCGATGCACAAAGACTCTCGATTTGAAACAAGGTTCTTCACCAGATCGGGAAGAATTTTCAGCCGGCGGTCACGAACCCCAAGCGCCAACAAGTCCTGCTGATGCGGGATCAAAGCTTGTTGAAGTTTGGCGTATTGAGGGAGTATTTTCTTCCAATAATTAACGGAGGGTGTTTTTTCCAAAACCTGTCTCAGGGTTGTTCCGCCGTCAGGCATCAGCAGCCATCCACGCTCAGGCTCAACTTCAAGTACAGGTTGAACCAAATTTGGATGCCAAAGCGAAAGCTGTTTGGCGAGCAGTGCTTCATGTTTTAATACCGGGCAAAGGGCTTTGAAAAAGTGAGCTCCCTTGTTGGTGGAAACTTCATAAACCACAGACCATGGCGCCGAATGGATCTGTTGAGGTTCGCCATTCTGCTTGATATTATGGGATGATAAAGTAACCTTTAACCAACTCGTTATGTCATCTAGCCAAGCGGACTCTTCCCAGGGAAGCAAATAATTATTGGTCTGCATCTTGAATGGTAATAGACGTAAGTAAAAGGTTAAGATTATTCCAGCGATAACAAATTTCTTTGGTCATAAAATCCAATTCCTCAATAATCCAGTCTTTTTCGTCGACACATCGGCCGTTCAAGTGTTCATAGAATCCTCTTGAAGGATTATCTATCAAAGTCCATAAAATAAGTGAATTACAACCGATTTTTTTCAATTCCAAAACTGAGTGGGCGAGCAATAGTTTTCCAATGCCATTATGCTTGAGTGAAGGCAAAACATGTAGTGCAAGAGTTTCTCCGGTTGTTTTGGTTGCCTTTAGCTTGCGATTTAACGCGTAACCAACTATTTGGTTTTTGTCATCAAAGGCTACCAACAGTATATCTTCTGGATGATTAACGTGCCAATTAAGCCAGTCACTTTCTTGTTCTTGAAGCGTAAAATTTTCCAGGAATTCATCAGGCAATAATCCTTTATAAGCTGTTTGATAACTTTCAACTTGAACTTTGGCTATTGCTGCTGCGTCAGACGGATTTGCTTTACGAACTCTGCATGATTTATCCATTTTCAGTCCTTTAAATTGCCTGCAACAAGCTTGACCATTTGATTGTATTATATGTAATACAAATAAGGGTATTGGTTTTTTTATTCATGTATGAGTAGAGGCAAAAGACTATGATAAACCAGCGCATTCCCGCGATTTTTATCGGTCATGGTAGCCCCTTGAATGCAATCGAAGAAAACGAATTCAATCGAACATGGCACCATATCGGCGAGTCAATTCCAAAACCCAAAGCAATTCTCTCAATCTCGGCCCATTGGCTAACCAAAAAAACTGCCATTACAGGCGATCACCATCCCCAAACGATACACGATTTCTGGGGTTTTCCACAAGAATTATTTGACGTGGAATATCGTGCCCCAGGTTCTCTTGAATTAGTGGAGCGGGTTAAGGAAATATTGCCCGATCTGGAAGTCGACTTTAAATGGGGGTTGGATCATGGCACCTGGACCGTTCTTAACCCCATGTTTCCGGCAGCGAATATCCCGGTGGTGCAGCTTAGTCTTGGTCAAACACTTGACTTCCCGGCTCATTATGCCATTGGGAAGGTATTGCGCCCTCTCCGTGATGAAGGAGTATTAATCCTGGGCAGCGGAAATATAGTTCACAATCTTCGTGAAGCTGTATTTCGCGATTCGGCTTTTGATTGGGCGGTTGAATATGATGGAATGGTAAAACAATGGATTTTAAGGCGTGAAGACAATATGATCATTACCTTGAACGGACATACCAAATCTGCTATGCTTTCAGTCAACAGTGGTGAGCATTATATGCCGCTTCTATATGTGTTAGGGGCCAGCGATCCTGAGGAAGCTGTACAATTCTATTGTGAAAAAGTAACTCAAGGATCAATATCAATGAGGTGTGTGAGGTTTGGTTAATAAATTAATGGGGCTATTCAGACCAATCCAGAGCTTTCACTCTGTTGCGACCTTCTTCTTTGGCGGCATAAAGCGCATAATCTGCAGTGCGGATCACTTCGTCCACGGTTTTTCCGCTTTGTGGGTAGGTAGCCACGCCCACGGTAATTGTGGTGGATACTTCTTGCTGGTTTGCCACAACCGCGAGTCGTGAAAAATTTTTCCTGATCTCTTCAGCCTTTTTCACCGCGTTTTCCTGGTTCATCCCAGGAAAAACGAGCATGATCTCGTCGCCGCCAAAACGTGCGGCCAAGTCTTCTTTACGGATGGTACTTAATATATATTGGCTGAAGGATTTAAGCAACAAGTCGCCGTATTGATGGCCGAATTTATCGTTTATCTTTTTAAAATGGTCAATGTCGATCATTGCCAGACTAATGGGTTTCTTTTCACGTTGGGCACGCGAAAATTCTTTTTGTAGAATCTCATCGATGTGGCGGTTATACAGACCGGTGAGGGAATCGTGTAATGCCATTTGTTCCAGTTTTTTGTGCAACAACTTGTTTTTGGTAAGCTGTTCTTTTAATTGTTGATTGGTATTTTGCAGGTCAGCTTCTGCACGGTTTCTCGATGTTACATCTCTGAGAACCAATAATTTTCCGACTTCATTTTTTCTTGGATTGAAGAGAGAGGAGCTTTGGAACTCTAAAACAATCCCCGGAGAATCTGGCAGGGGAATCTCGCGTCTGATGGGGTGCGTTGTTGAAAAAATAACCTTTGGTAAATCAGGGAAGGTTTGATCAATACTCTTACCGATGACCTCTTTGGGAGCCCACCCTAATAATTTTTGAGTGGCGCGATTGATATCAGCAATTCGGCCATTCATATCCAAAACAATGACACCGTCTTGTAATTGTTCCACGAGGGTTGTTCGGGCGACAGGCAGAAGATCCAGCAATTGAAATTTAATTAATGCCCAGGCAAGAAACGCTCCTGTAAAAGCCAACCCGGTCGGGGTGATATCCAATCCTTCCAGGGGTTTCCATCCAATAGCATATAAGGTGCCTGAAATTGCTGGAAACATAAAACCAACAAAAAGAATTATCAACTGACGTCTAATTGGAGGTGTAGCTAAAATGATGGCACGAATTAAATAAATTACCCCTACGACAAGGATTAAATACAAATAACTTGTGTGCAACCAAAACCAAAATCCATGGTGGTAAATGAGAACATTGTTCTCAATTGAACCTTGAGAAAAACCGGACCATAACCAACCGTGCAGAGAGTTAGTCCAGGCTACAACCAATGTCAGGGCGGGAATAATCATTACAGAAACGACCATTCCCAAAGGTAAATTGCGCTGCCGAACATAGGTTAATACAAATAACATGAGATAGGGGATAGTTTGAACAAAACCGATATAAAGTATCTGAGACCATAATATCTTGCTAGCTTGATTGACCACAACACTTTCAATAAATGCAGTAATCAACCATTCTGTTACTGAGAAACAAAAAGCAATAAAAAAGAATCCCCCCATTAGTTTTCGGCGGGGCCAACCCACCATTATCACAATTATGGAGATGATCGTACCAATTATTAGCGCTATCTGGTCTGGATGTAAATTAATCATCAAGTCAATTCCGTAATACGGATAATGAAATGCAATAAAATAAAAAAACTTTGCATCATTATACAGACCCCTAGATCTCCGTCAATTACAGAATAATAATTATTGTTTTGATAACGGATTCACAATAACAATTATATCAATTTTTCCACAAGGCTGGTAACAAACTGATGTTGAGTTTCTGGATTGTTAAAATTGAGCCCCAGGCTATCTTCGTTTAGTCTGGGTGCCAGAATGGCCATAAAACAAGCGGAGGCGATTTGTGAACAGGCTAGATTGAGCTGTTCAAGGGTTAGTTTTGTTCCCCGTTGATAAAGGTCTTCGCTTAGATTTTTGATGAAATCGGAATATCTTTTCACGATTTGTGAATCGTAATTTCCATCAGTGAGTAGATCATAGAAATGAGCACGGGTGATACCCGGATAGTTGCATCCACCACGAATTAACTCTTCAAAAACCGCAATACAACGTTCTTTCGCAGTGCTTCCTGGTAATGCCTGAACATCCTCCCAGTCAAAAGCATTGTGTAGAGTCGTTTCCATCACTCTTTCAATCAGGTTTTCTTTGCTGCGGAAATAATAATTAATGGCAGCAAGGTTGACGCCAGCTTTTTCGGCGATGCGGCGATTCGTGGCGCCTTTCAAACCAAATTGTTCAATACATTCAATGGCTGCCTCAATGATTTTTAATTCTACAGTATCGGTTGGCATAATCAGTCTCCTTCGGGTAGAGCAACATCAGTAAGCTTGCAAGATTCGATCCATAACCTTTTAGCCAGTGAGCCATTTAATGCGTTGCTACTAGGTTGTTTGGGTTTGCATGAGTTCCAATACACTTCTGAAGATGTGATCACCTTCGGGTCACCCGCTAAAAAGAGGATGGTCTTGGCGGGAACTTCAGGAGATACACCTAGATTCTTGCGGCTGCGCCATACCAGGCTAGCCAACCCTCCAGTTTTTTTCATGCCGATTTCGGTGTTAACCAGACCGGGATCCACAGCAAACGCATGCACGGATTGCACTGCGTTCGCTGCATGCAGGCGGTTAAACTCAAGACTGAAAAGTATATTGCTTAATTTGGAGACTTTATATGCAATCAATCCAAAGAATATGACAGGATTCCTTGCCTTTTCGGGGATAAACGAGGTGTGGTAATGCGCATCCGAGCTGACGGTGATCACGCGCCCATCCGCGGATTTTGAAAGTAAGGGTAAAAGCAGGTTGGTCAACAAAAAGGGCGCCAGGTGGTTGACGGCGAACGTGGTTTCAATGTTGTCTTCAGTAAACTCTTTTTTACCCATGTATATTCCGGCGTTATTCACCAGCACATCCAACGTGGTAAAGTTGTGCTCAACCAGGGTGTGTTGAATTTGTTCAGCCAGAATGCGGATTTGTTTTTGTGAGCCAAGGTTTGCGGTCAAATATGTGATTTGAGCATCGGGCATCTGGGTGATTATTTTTAGGCGCGCATCCTCGCAGCGTTGCGAGTTTCTGCCAACGCCAATGACGAAGGCTCCTTCGCGTGTTGCATCCAGTGCGGTTTGAAAACCGATACCGTCGGTGGCGCCGGTGATTACGATTGTTTTATTTTTTAAGTTCATACACCTAATCTCCTCGATTTCTGAGTTTATTTTAGTTGAAACTCCTGTTTTGTCAATATGATTCAATCAGTAGATTCAATTAATTGATTGACAAAAACCAAAATTAAGTATAAAGTTAATCAACTGATTGAATCAATCAATAGGAGATACCAATGAAGAGTTACTTGATGATTACCGGTGCCACAGGTGGGTTGGGCAATGCTTTTGTACTGGAAGCTGCTCGCAGGGGATATGATCTTTTGCTTACTGACCGGACCCCTGAGGGCGAATCCTTTGCAGGTCGATTGGCTGAAAAGTTTAATATAGAAGTCATCTATCAACCCTGTGACCTGGCAGATGAAAAAGCCAGAGAAACACTCCTTGATGGATTAAAAACTGACGGATACAAGTTTTGGGGATTGATCAATGTCGCAGGTCAGGATTACGAGGGAGCATTTCTCGAAAAAACCCGTGCCCAAATTTTAAAGATCGTAAAAGTAAATATTCTAGCTACTATCGATGTCACCCATGGCGTGTTATCCATACGAGACCCAGAGCAAAAATTCAGATTGATTAATGTCTGCAGCTTGGCCGGTTTTTTTCCCATGCCATTCAAAGCGACCTATGCCGCCAGCAAAGGTTTTTTAATTGATTTTTCAAGGGCTATCCGCGAAGAAATTCATTCTTTTGGCACGGTGACTGCTTTGTGTCCGGCAGGTATGCCGACAAATATTGAGGATATGCGATCAATGTTTGCCCAGGGGTTTTGGGGTTTGATCACAAGCGTAAATCAAGATAAGGTTGCAAAAAGAACGATGAACGCAGCCTTGAAAGGCAAGGCAGTTGTTATTCCAGGATTGCTAAATCAATTAATCCAGTCAACCAGTTCATTTATTCCACTCTCACTTAAGGTGCGTTTTGTCGCAAAGCGGTGGAAAAAAGTAAGAGAAAAATTGGATGAAGCAAGTTATTTTTCGGTAGCCGCAACGTCCAAACAAAACAGCTCCAACTCATAATAAAGAATGCCAATTAGGTTGTGGTGGTAAACTTGACACAACAAATTAACAGTTAGTGATGGTTTTTTTGAACATATTCTTTAATTAACAAAACAGGCAAAGCCTCATGAAAAAAAGAGTTTTCTCCTTATCCGGGCTTGATTTCTCTTCTCTTTTTCAACCAACCACTGAAAACGAGAAGAAAGCGCGTTGGATTTTGCTGCTGACCCCGATACTGCTAACCATTTGGGTTTATTTTGGAAAGCGATTTATCTTTACCCAATACTTTACTTTTTCGGGTGGTTTGCCCACGGACGCAGCTGCAGCGATATTTGAATATCTTGCTTTTTTTCTGCTCATGTTTTGCGTACCGGCAATAATCATTAAGTGCTTCTGGAAACAATCTTTGAGTGAATATGGATTGCAGTTAGGAGATTGGCGTTCCGGGCTGAAGATTGTTGCCTGGGTTTTACCGGTAATGCTTTTGGGCGCATATATTGGGGCTTTTGATCCAGGGATGCAAGCGGAATATCCATTGGCAAAAACCATGATGAAGAGCATGCCGCTCTTTGTGGTTATTGAATTATTCTATCTGGTCTATTATTTTGCCTGGGAGTTTTTCTTCAGAGGTTTCTTGCAAACAGGAATGCAAAAAGCGTACGGTCCTGTCATGGCCATACTAATCCAAACGGTACCCTCGGTAATTGTTCACATCGGCAAGCCGTTTGCAGAATGTTTTTCTGCCATTTTGGCGGGGTTGGTGTTTGGATATGCGGCATGGCGAACGCGATCCATATTCTTTTCCATGTTTCTGCATGCGGTAGTAGGGATTGGTACAGATATTATTATTACCTTGTTATTAAGATAAACGGGACGAAGGACAATAATTAATCATGACGCGTGCATTGATCACCGGTTGTACTGGCTGTCTGGGTTCGAATTTGGCAGCAGCGTTAATCCAAAGAGGAATTGAAGTCGTTGGGTTAAGTTATAAAAACGAATCCCGGATAGCTCTCGAAGGGTTGGATATCGAACTTATCGAAGGAAACATCCTTGAGGTTGAAGGTCTTAGTTCTTCCATGCGGGGAGTGGATTGGGTATTTCATGTTGCGGGCATTGCAGATGATTGGAACTATTCCGCAGAACGGGTTTACGAGACGAACGTGATGGGAACTTTCAATGTAATGAGCGCAGCCCGAGTTGCAAAAGTAAAGCGTTTTGTCTTGACCTCTTCGGCGGCGGTAACCGGGGTTCCTCCTCAACACGATGGCATGCCAATGAATGAAGGTTCCAGATTCAATCTTGCTCCAAAAAATTGGATTTATGGTTACAGTAAGGTGTTGGCTGAACAAATTCTGGCAGGGTTTGTTGCTCAAGGCATGCATGCCGTCAGCGTTGAACCAACCGCATTAATGGGCCCTGGAGATCACCATTTCATCACCGGAACGATAATTCAAAATGCGGTAAGAGGTGACTTATTTCCTTTTCCGGAAGGTGGCGCCAACTTCATTGATGTTCGCGATGCAGCCCAGGGGCATATCGCCGCAGCAGAAAACAGTAAACCCGGAGCGCGTTACATTTTGGGAGCCCACAACATGACGCACTTTGAATGTATGTCAATCATTTGTAACGCAATTGGAGTGCCTCTCCGTTACTTGCGGTTGCCAAACTGGATCATTCCTCCTGCCGCTGAAGGGGTTGGAGCCATGCTCAAAATGGGATTTCGTCTACCGCTTGATCGCGGTCGGGTTTACCTGAGTCCCCGATATATGTTTTACGATAATCAAAAAGCAGTCAATGAGTTGGGGTTAAAAACCAGGCCTTTTTCAGAAACAGTAACAGATGCTTATCAATGGTATATCGATCATGATCTGTTGAAACGCCCTCAATCCTCTCATCGGATTACTCCTCTATACGACCCGGAGATGGAATGAAAATCCTGGTTACCGGGGCTAATGGTTTTGTCGGGTCCAGCTTGTGCCGCAAATTGGTGGCTGCAGGCCATCAAGTGAAGGCAATGGTACGCGCGACCAGTGACCTGTCATTATTACAGGGCGTTTCCGTTGAAATTGTCTCAGGAAGTCTTTCAGATCGCGAAGCTTTAATAAAGGCCACAATTGACCAGGAATTCGTTTTTCATGTGGCTGCAGCAGTTACAGATTGGGGATCACTGGATTTTTTTCGCAAGATCAACGTTGAAGGAACTCGAAACATAATTGAAGCAGCAATTCTTAACAATGTGCCTCGTTTTTTATACGTCAGTTCCGTAGCAGTGGCCAGTTTCTTGGATTTAAGGAATATGGACGAAGACGCTCCTCAATTGCCGACACCATATCCGTACTGCCAGACCAAACGAGAGGCTGAAGAATTGGTGAACAATTTTCATCAAACTGGCAAAATCCAAACGGTTATTTTAAGACCAGGTGACATCTACGGGCCGAATGATCGTGTGGCTTTATTGCGAATGGGAGAGATGCTTCGCAAGAAACAATTACCTTACGTGGCGGGTGGCAATAAACTCGGTGCTTTTACGTACATCGATAATCTTGTCGATGGAATGATGCTCGCCGGTTCAACCGAAAAGGCTTTTGGCCGCACCTACATCCTCACGGATGGGGTGGAAATGAGTTGGCGAACTTATTTTGAAAAACTTACTGACGCCCTTGGTTACCCACACCCCAGCTTGTCGGTCAATCCTCAAGTCGGTTACGCTGCGGCCACCATGTTGGAGAGTTTTTACCGTTTGATGAAAATTGAGCAGCGTCCGCCATTTTCACGCTATCTTATCAACCATCTTTCCACTGATTTTCATTTCAGCATCGAACGCGCCAGGGTTGAGTTGGGTTATCAGCCACTCGTTGATATGGATGAAACGTTCCGCCGTACAGCTGAATGGTATAAAGCTTTCCTGGTTTCACACGAGAAAAAACATCAATTCGGTTATTGAGCGTCTAATTCATCCTGTATAATTGGACATAATCTGTTTTAAAAATCCAGTTTTGCAGGATGCGCCATGAAACCCCAAAGTAAAGTGCTGCGCTTTTCAATGTTTGCTCTGCTCTATTTTACCCAGGGCACGATTTTGGGGTATTTTGCCTCAGTTAATGCCCTCTATTTGATGGGCAGCGGTTTTGATATGGGCAAGGTGGGGATTTTTTCCACCATTGCTTTGATCCCCTTTGTGATTAAAATTTTATTCGGCATGCTCAGCGACCGCTTCAATTTCTTTGGGCTTGGGCACCGCAAACCTTATATTTTCATGGGGTTAGCGGTTCAGGCAATCTGCCTGTTGATTGTCGCGCAGATCAACCCCACCAATCATTATTGGGGTTTTGTTTTGCTGGCATTCTTACTTCAGATGGGGATGGCTTTTTACGACACCTGCACGGACGGTCTGGCACTGGATATCACGCCCGAAAGCGAACAGGGAACCCTGCAGGGTTTCATGGTCGGCGGCCGTTCAATTGGCGTGATCGCGGCAGCATCAGCCGCAGGTTTTATCGCCCAATACCTCAACTGGCCAGCTGTTTTTTACTTTTTGGCAATTCTCACTCTCATCCCTGTACCGCTGCTCTTTTTCATCAAAGACACCGGCCGCGGACAAGGGTTGCGTTTCAATTGGGTCGCTTTCAAAGCGTTTAAGAATCGACAAGTACTGGCGGTTGCAGGGGCAGGTCTAGTCATCTTTTTGGTAATCGTCGGAGCCAATCAATTAATGAATCCGGCGCTCACGGCTCGTTTCGGTATTGATCTGAGCACGGCTGGTTTGATCACCACCGTTTGGGGCATTGGCTGCGTCGCCGGCGCTTTTGCCGGCGGAATAGTTAAAGACAAACTCGGTGATAAAACTGCCATGTGGGCTTCGGTGCTAACCGTGATTCCGGCCATGCTGCTGCTAGCCTTTATCGGCGCCAAACCCTTGATCTGGGCTGTGGCCGTCTTCTTTGGCCTTTCCTACGGTATGTCTCAATCCATTTACTTTGCAC
>PNNU01000003.1 GCA_013824385.1 Anaerolinea sp. | reverse complement strand
TTAAGATGCTGCGTGGAATGTTTACCACTCTAAAAGCACTTTTTGAAAAACCCGTCACTATTCAATATCCTGAACAAAAACGACCGGTCCGCCCACGTTATCGCGGCCGACATGAACTAAAACGTTACGACAACGGTCTTGAGAAATGCATTGGCTGTGCCTTGTGCGCAGCCGCCTGCCCGGCTGACGCCATCTTCGTGGAAGCAGCGGAGAACACTGACGATGAACGCTATTCCCCTGGTGAACGTTATGCCAGTACTTATGAGATCAACATGCTGCGCTGCATCTTCTGCGGTTTTTGTGAAGATGCCTGCCCCACCGAAGCTATTGTGCTTGAACACGACTACGAACTGGCCTATACTGACCGCGCTTCAGCCATCTTTACCAAAGACAAACTGATTGTGAAAGTACCGATGGGCGGCAGCCCTACACCGCAAAAAACCGAACCCGGCGAATATACGCGTTCGGTACCCGAAATGAAAGACCCCGTGGATTAGGGAGGCACGCATGACATTAAACCTGTTTATATTTCTCGCTCTAGCCTTGATCGCCATTGTCGCTGCGGCGGGCTTGATCATCAGCCGCAATACCGTTTATTCGGCGCTGTTTCTGATCATTAACTTTTTGTCCGTGGCCGTGATCTATCTGGTGATGGGCGCTCCGTTTATCGCCCTCGCCCAGATCACCGTCTATGCCGGTGCCATCATGGTGCTCTTTCTGTTTGTGATCATGCTCCTGGGTGCTGAAAAGCCAAAGGAAATTGAACACATGAAGTGGCAGCGTCCGCTGGCTATTGTGCTGGCCGGCGCCATTTTAGTAGAGGGTGTTTATGCCCTGATCACCCGTGTGGCGGTCACCGTCACCACCAGCCCGGCAACGATTGCTTTATCAGACCCTAAAACCCTGGGCATCAGTCTTTATACCAAATATTCACTTCCCTTCGAGATTACGTCCGTTATTTTACTGGTGGCCGCTATTGGCGCCGTTGTTCTGACAAAAAAAACCAGGAAAGAGGCAGGTAAATAATATGATCCCTATCGCATATCCTCTCTCATTGGCAGCCATTCTGTTCGTCATCGGCATTGTCGGCTTTTTATTGCGCAAGAATGCCATTGTGATATTCATGTGCCTGGAATTAATGTTCAACGCCGCCAACCTGGTCTTCATCACCTTCACCAACTATTACCAATTGATCGACGGACAGGCTTTTGTAGTTTTCGTGATGACCGTCGCCGCCGCTGAAGTGGCCGTTGGCCTGGCGCTGATCGTGGCCATCTACCGCACCAAACACGTCATTGATATTGACCAAATGAACAGCCTGAAAGGTTGATGGAGCCGTCTATGGAATCTGGTCTGACTTTCAATCTGGTACCCTGGGTGGTTTTTCTGCCGCTGATCGGGCTGGGCATTAATCTGCTGTTTGGCCGCAAGCTCGGAGAGATCTTCAGCGGCACCGTCGCCAGCCTGGCTACAGGTCTGGCTTTTGTTGTTTCAATAATTTTGGCTGTTGCCCTGGCTGGTCACCCTGAGGGGGTTACCGTCCCTCTCGCGGATTGGATCACCATCGGCAGCCTGACCGTCCGCTGGGCTTTCAGAGTAGATACACTCTCCGTAGTGATGATGTTGGTGGTTTCTGGCGTGGGAACATTGATCCACATCTACTCCATCGGCTACATGCACAACGATGTGCGCCACAACGGGGATGAAGGCCGTTTCACCCGTTTCTTTGTCTACCTCAACCTCTTCATCGCCGCCATGATGATCCTCGTCAGCGCGGATAATTTCTTGATGATGTTCGTAGGCTGGGAAGGCGTCGGCTTGTGCTCTTACCTGCTGATCGGTTTCTGGTTTGAGAAGGGCAAGAACGGCACAGGCAACGCTGAAGCCGCCAAGAAAGCCTTCATCACCAACCGCATCGGCGATTTTGGCCTGCTGGTGGCCATGTTCCTGATCTTCGTCAACTTCGGCACTTTCCAGTTTGACGCGGTTTTCAGCCAGGCTGCTGCCGTGGCTGCCGCCAAACCAGGCGTCATGTTGGCCATTACCCTCTTCATGCTTCTGGGCGTAACGGGTAAATCCGCCCAGCTTCCGCTCTACGTCTGGCTGCCAGATGCCATGGCCGGTCCGACTCCGGTTTCTGCGCTGATCCATGCGGCGACCATGGTTACCGCCGGTGTGTATCTGATGACCCGCAGTTCAGCATTTTACGAATTCGTGCCCACCGCCCAATCTGTGGTGATGTGGGTTGGCGCTGCAACTGCGTTGTTCGCCGCGACTATTGCCATCGGACAATACGACATCAAGAAAGTGCTCGCCTATTCCACCATCAGCCAATTGGGCTTCATGGTGGCTGCCGTGGGCATGGGCGCCACCGTGGCGGGGATGTTCCACCTGGTCACGCACGCATTCTTCAAAGGTTTACTCTTCCTGGCAGCAGGTTCAGTCATCCAGGGTGTGGAGCGAGGCATGCACCACGGAGATCACGGAACTGATCCCCAGGATATGCGCCAGATGGGCGGCCTGCGCAAGCAGATGCCTGTGACTTTCTGGGTATATTTGATCGGCGCGCTGGCTCTCTCAGGCATCGCTCCTCTGGCCGGCTTCTTCTCCAAGGATGAAATTTTGGCATCCGCCTGGGCTACTCAACCCGGCATCTTCGTTGTGTTGGCACTGGCAGCCTTTATGACCGCCTTCTATATGGGCCGGCAGTTGGTGATGGTCTTCTTCGGAGAGCCCCGCTCCACAGCCGCGAAAGGTGCCAGTGAAAGCAAGCTGGTGGTTACCCTGCCGCTTATGATTCTGGCGGGACTTTCCGTTTTGGGCGGGCTGCTTAACTTCCCCGGTCTGCATACGCTTGAAAAATGGTTGGGGCACACCCTCGGTGAAGGCGAACCGGCTCATTTTGTATGGCTGGTGGCGGGCATCTCGCTGGTGCTTGCGCTCCTCGGCCTCGGCCTTGGATGGATGATCTACTCACGCAAGAACGAAAAAACTTTTGTGGATCCCCTCAAGAAAGCACTTGGCCCTCTCTTCACCGGCATGGAAAACAAATGGTGGGTGGATGAGCTCTACGCCGCTGTGATTCTCAATCCGTACAAAGCGTTTGCACAATTCATGGCCGAACCCGTGGATTTGGGTGTGATCGACCGCATTGGCGGCGGTTTGGCCGCCGGCACACGCGTGATGGCTGAAGGCCTGCGCAAATTGGAAAATGGTTACATTCGCACTTACGGTCTGTTAATGCTTCTCGGTTTGGCTGCCATTTTGACCTGGTTATTCTTGCACTAAAGGACGGACGATAAACATGAGTCTAAATCCTCTCCTCTTGACCACGGCTTTTCCCCTTGCGGGTGTTGTGGTGATGCTGCTGCTCAAAGCGAAATGGAAAAACGCCATCCGCTGGACGGCCCTGCTTACTTCATTGGTTACTTTTGGTCTATCCTTATGGATGCTCAGCCAATTCAATGGTGCGAATCCAGACATGCAATTTGAGATCAATCAATCCTGGTTCAGCCTGGGAGGGAACCCTATCGGGTTCCACATTGGTGTGGACGGCATTAGCATCCTGATGGTGCTGTTGACCACCTTCCTCACCCCATTGGCCATCCTTTCCACCTGGAAGGCCGTGGATGAGAAGGTCAAGGGCTTTATGACCTTCTTCCTGCTGCTCGAAGTGGGCATGCTGGGTGTCTTCCTCGCTCTTGACATGGTGCTCTTTTACATCTTCTGGGAATTCACCCTCATCCCGATGTACTTCTTGATCGGATTGTGGGGCGGCGAACGCCGCGTTTATGCGGCGGTCAAGTTCTTCCTCTACACCATGTCCGGTTCTTTGCTAATGCTGGCTGGAATTTTGTGGATCGGTCTGCAGTACGGCAGTTTCGACCTGACCCAACTGGTCGGCAGCGGATTGATCCCCGCCTCGGCCCAATTGTGGCTCTTCGGCGCCTTTGGGCTGGCCTTCGCTATCAAAGTGCCTATGTTCCCGCTGCACTCCTGGCTGCCCGATGCTCACACCGAAGCACCCACCGCAGGTTCTGTGATCCTGGCCGGTGTGCTGCTTAAAATGGGTGCCTATGGCTTCTTACGGTTCAACCTACCGCTCTTCCCCAATGCGGCAGTCCAACTGGCGCCTTGGATGGCAGCACTGGCCGTCATCGGCATCATTTACGGCGCACTGGTGGCTTACCGTCAAAAAGATGTCAAGAAACTTGTGGCCTATTCATCCATCAGCCACCTTGGTTTTGTGGTGCTGGGTATCTTCGCCCTCAACTTGCAGGGTCTGCAGGGTGCATTATTACAAATGGTCAATCACGGCCTATCCACTGGTGCGCTCTTTCTGGTGGTGGGCATGCTCTACGAACGCCGCCACACCCGGCTGCTTGAAAATTTCGGCGGCTTGTGGAAGGTTGTTCCAGTGATGGGTGCCCTAGCGCTGATCTCGATGCTTTCATCCGTTGGTCTGCCCGGTCTGAATGGCTTTGTAGGCGAATTTACCATTCTGCTCGGCGCATTCAGCTCTGAAGCCATCGGTTCTCCCTGGTTCGCCGGTGTTGCTGCTCTCGGGGTCATCCTGGCTGCGGTTTACTTGTTCTTCATGTTCCAAAAACTCTTCCTTGGACCCGTTACCCATGAAGAGAACCAAAAACTTAAAGACGTATCGGTGCGAGAAATTCTGATCCTGGCCCCCATCCTGCTTATGGCATTCTGGATTGGCCTGTATCCAAAACCATTCTTCATGTTGATGGCTCCCGCGGTGGAAAAACTGACCACCATCGTCCAATCTGCTGCGCTTCTGGCGCATTAACGGAAGGTGAATAAATGACCTTGAACGATATCTACTCCATTCTTCCGGCTGTAATTCTGATTGTCTGGGCGCTGATCTTGCTGCTTGCAGATCTGTGGTTGTCGAAACACACCCCCGTGGTCACTCCCATATTGGCAGTTTTAGGGTTGATTGCCTCAATCGCTGCTTCAGTACTTTACACCGGCAATGTTGCCAGCGGATTCGGCGGCTTTATCCTGGTGGACGGCTTCAGCCGCTTTCTCGTTCCGCTTTTTGCGGTAACCGGCATCTTTGCCATCGGTTTGGCCCACGATTACCTCAAACGCATGGGCATCCAGCGCGGCGAATATTACACACTGCTGCTCTTCAGCATCAGCGGAATGATGCTGATGGCTTCTGCGGGCGACCTGGTGATCATCTTCCTGTCGCTTGAACTGCTATCCATCCCGTTGTATATCCTCTCCGGTTTTGCTTCACCCAAAGCACATTCTGAAGAATCCGCATTAAAGTACTTTTTACTCGGTACTTTCGCCTCGGGGTTCTTCCTGTTTGGTGCGGCATTTTTATTCGGCGCCACCGCCACCACCAATCTGAATGGCATTGTCGAGTCGGTGAAAGTCGGCAGCGCCAACAACACCTTTTTACTGATTGGCAGCGGTCTTCTTCTGGCAGGCTTTGCCTTCAAAGTAGCTGTAGTGCCATTTCACAGTTGGACGCCTGATGTCTATCACGGTGCTCCCGCGCCTGTTTCGGCTTTCATGTCAGTGGGCGCCAAAGCCGCCGGTTTCGCAGCATTGATCCGCGTCTTTTCGCTGATCTTTCCCTCACTGGCCGCGGAATACACCCCCATCTTCTGGGGATTGGCCGCACTCACCATGCTGGTGGGCAACGTGGTGGCAATTGCGCAAACCAACCTGAAACGCATGCTGGCCTATTCGAGCATTGCTCACGCCGGTTATATCCTGATGGCCTTTGTGCCCTTTGGGGATACCGCGATTCGCGAGAATTCCATTGCCTCCGCCCTGTTTTACCTCATGGTCTACGCGCTGGGCTCTCTGGGCGCCTGGGCTGTGGTAATTGGCCTCGAAAAGGAAGACAACCAGGGCACCGAAATAAATGATCTGGAAGGTTTAGGGAAACGCTCCCCCCTCACCGCAGCGGCCATGACCGTCTTCATGCTATCATTTACCGGCATTCCGCTGACTTTGGGGTTCTGGGGCAAGTTCTACCTCTTCCGTACCGCCATTGAGGGCGGATTCGTCAGCCTGGCAGTCATCGGCTTGCTCACCTCGTTGGTCTCCGCTTTTTACTACCTGCGTGTGGTGGTCAAAATGTACTTCCAGGAAGGTAGCTCCGATTTCCACTGGAATTTCTGGACTTCCTGTGTCGCCATCTTCAGCGCCCTCGCTTTGGTGGTGCTCAGCTTCATCCCCGGCAGTTTGTTTGACCTGGCCGTGAAAGCGCTGCTGACTGGTTCGTAATCGTTTGAGTTAATAAAACCACCTTGCAAGTTTTTTTTGCAAGGTGGTTTGTTATTTAAGTGAATTATTGATTAATCTTGCAAAGGCCTGTTCAACATCAACCAATACATCCCCAGCGTGTGCATGGACTGCACAAACTTGGTAAAATCCACCGGTTTGACTATATAACTGTTAACACCCAATGAATAAGTCTCCACAATATCCCGTTCTTCATTGGATGAAGTTAACACCACCACCGGTATCGATTTGGTCGCAGGATTACTTTTTAGTTTTCGCAGCACTTCCATGCCGTCAATTTTTGGTAGTTTTAGATCGAGCAAGATTACCTTGGGGCCGGGGATTTTTTTACTCGGGTCGTTATCAGAATTCCCAAAGAAAAACTCCAGCGCTTCTTCACCATCTCGCACTACATGAATATTATTGGTTAGGTGACTTTTTTTGAGTGCATGCAGGGTCAATTCCACATCATTGGGATTATCTTCAACGAGTAAAATTTCTACCTTTTCATTTTGCATTTTCTGACTCTCCCAAAGTAAAGTAAAAAGTAGTTCCTTCCCCAACCGCTGATTCAGCCCAAATAGTACCGCCATGCTTTTTAATAATTCTTTCACAGATAGCCAATCCGACACCTGTTCCTTCATAGTCTTCGGCTCTGTGCAAACGTTGAAATACACCAAATAGTTTATCATAAAACTTCATATCAAAACCGACACCGTTATCTTTTACGTAAAAAAAGGAGTGCATTATTCCATCTTCAATAAATTGATTTAGGTGTCCAATTTCAATGACCGGTTCTTTTTGCATTCTTGAAAATTTTATTGAATTGGAAATTAGATTAACAAATATCTGTCTGAGTAAAGACGGATCAGCTTCGCATTCAGGAAGCTCAATTGTTTTGATTTTAATATTTCGATTTTGGATTTCTGTCTGCAATGATTCAATAACTTCGTGAACAATTGAATTCGAATTCACTATAACCTTGTTTAACGACTGTCTACCCAAGCGAGAGAAGTTCAAAAGATCATCCACCAAATTACCCATCATCGATGCATTTTTACGAATGAGATCAAAATAATGTGTAACTTCCGGGTCAAGTTTTTCTGAAAATTCTTCAAGTATTATCTCAGAAAATCCATGGATCGAACGTAATGGTGCGCGCAGATCGTGTGAAATTGAATATGAAAATGACTCTAGTTCGTGGTTCGCGTGTTCCAGTTCAGCCGTTCTGTCTTTGACTTTGTTTTCCAAAACAAGGTTGAAATTTTGTATTTCCATTTCAAATTTTTTACGATCAGTGATATCAGAAATTACGACGGCAAAATAACCGGGTTCAGGACAAAAAGCCGTAACATCATAATATTTACCAATAGCCGCAGTGTAATCCTCAAAACGCTTGGGTTTACCAGAAATCGCCACCTCACCAAAATTATCTATCAAGGATTGTTCAACACCAGGCAGTGCATCCCGAACGGTTTTTCCAACAACTTTTTCGGTTGTAAAACCCGTCATTCTTTCATACGCCGGGTTTACCGCCAAAAATCGATAATTAATCGGTTTTCCAAAATCATCAAGAATGACTTTATGCAATGCAAAACCCTGGGTAATATTCTCAAACAATGATCGATAACTTTTTTCACTTTTTCTAAGCGCTTCTTCAATTTCTTTTTGATCTTCAATAACGCTTAACAACGCTTTTCTCGAATTATCAGATGTATTTAATAATGCTCTTAGTTCCTGTTGGGTTTGCAGAACAATTAGATCGGCATTTTTTCGTTCTGTTATATTTCTGACTACTTTTTGAATTCGTCCATCAGACATGCGTTGTGTCAATATTTCTACATCGATCATGTTTCCTGATTTTGTTTTGAGTCTTCTTTCGCTGATGACTTTTTTACCCGCTAATATTTCTTTAGTAATCTTTTCAACATCCTCCGAAGGGTCATCATTTCTTAGAATTTTCTTAAAATTCTTCTGTAACTCCTCAAAAGTGTAGCCAAGCATTATGCATCCGCTCTCATTTATATTGACAGAATTTCCATCAACGGAAGCGATAAATATCCCGTCCACAGCTTGATTAAACAATTGACGATAGTTCTCTTCGCTGATTCTTAATTTTTCGATGGCTCTTTTTCTATCAATCGCCTTCCACACCAATTCCATCAATAATGTGAGTTGATCTATATCTCCTTCGTTATAATCAACCACTTTGTTTGCCACACCGACAACTGCCACAATCTTGTTATCAACAAATACTGGAATTTCTAATAATCGAAATAGGCTTGGATGTCCGTTGGGAAATCCCTTTTTCATAGGATTATCCGCAAGGAAATTATTAATAATAATTGGTTTCCTTTGTCGGACGGGTTCCCCCCATATACCTGTTTTGTTCAGTTCATAGATAGTCTGCGGAGATGGAATATTGTAAATATCCACTGCTTTTTTTGATAATGAACTTAATGTAAGTAATTTTGTTTCCTCCGAATAGAAAAATATAAAACCAAGTTCACTTTCCATGAGTTTGACAGCTTCTTCCAAAGCAAACCGCATGAAGGCCTGATCGTCTTCGCCTAAATTCTGTAAAATATCAACCATGCTCTTCAATCGACCGCGACTTTTTCGAATTTCTTCTACTGCATTTTCACGACGCATCCGGTTTTGCATTAGTAGACCCAACAACAAAGTGGCTCCTGGATAAATGACCAGAATCGGTAAACTGATTTTTGATAACAATGGAAGTGCAATTTCTATTGGCTGTGTTAACATTAATAGCAACATGACAACATGAACTACGACACCATATAAATATATTTGCCACCATTTAAGGTTTTTTAATTCCGGCTTTCGAAAAGTCCTCCACATAATCCCCAAAAGGCTTGTGGCAATGATCACTGAAATACCTGTGATGTATGCACCTCCTTGTGAAAAACGATATACAGCCGTAATGGTCATTGCTAATAATGTTGGGATTGTTCCAAAAAAAACGCCTGCTAACCCCAATAATATCGATCTTGTGTCAAAAATTAATCCTTCACCATAGATCCATGGGGTATTCATTAACACAATACCAATTCCTCCTAATAAAAACCCAAGAAGGACTTGCCTAAATTTTCTTCCACTAATTTTCCAAAACTGAACCGTTGTATCAAAAATAACGGCCATAGCCAACAATAATGCAACATTTTGAACCAAAGCTAAAACGGATGAATTATTCATGGTCATCTTCCAAAACACTCTGGTATCTAGGCTCTTCTCCTTGTTTAGCTAGTAAAGCATTGATTTCTATCTTTAATTCCCGAATCCGGTTTTCTCTCCCCAAAGTGGCCATATTCCAACGTCGCAATTCATCCAATTGCGCTGAAAGTAACTCCTCCGCTTTCTTGAGTTCCGAAATATCCAGGTTGAGGACAATAGCTCCTTCCAATTTTCCATCCTCGTCCAATATTGGTGTGGAATAATTAAGGATTGTCTTTGTTTTACCGTCGTAGGCATCAATCTCAATCATCTCGTCGCGGATGGTTACTCCTTCACGAATCGTATGAACAGATGCCCAATCATCAGGTTTAATTACTTCGCGTGAAGGCAACCTGCGCCCGTGGAAAACTTTAAAATCAGTGATACTCACTAAAATATCTTTTCCCCAGATTTCTTTAACCATTTTATTGGATCGAATCAACTTCCCATCTTTATCAGTGATCCACAATCCAACGGGCAGTAGATCATAGATTCTTTGTAACAGATTTTCGTTTTTCCGCAATTCTCTTTCAGCTGCTTTCATTTCAGTCATATCCTGGGCAATACCAAACACTTCCACTATCTGTCCTTGACTGTTATAAATTAATTCGCCAGCTTCAACCCTGATGAATTTTTCTTTTCCATCCGGTCTGATAATCTTTGATTCAAAAGAGAAAATCTGATGCGCTTTTATTGCTTCGATTCTGATTTTGCTAATCCGTTTGTAATCATCTGGATGTATGGCAGTGTGTTCAAATTGGGCAAAACTCAGCCCATCCTCTTGTTTCAGAAGACCGAAAATATTGAACAATTCATCTGAAAGCTCGATCTTGTCAGTCAAAAGATTCCAACGCCAAGATCCTACATGTGAGACGGATTGGGCTTTTTTTAACGCCAATTCAGACAAGTGAAGTTTTTCTTCAAACTGTTTTTTTTCTGTAATATCCCTGACAAGGCTTTGAAAGAATCCTTTTCCATCAACAGATAAATATCTGGAACTGACATCTACCCAGATCAATTCACCGTTTTTCTTTTTATGGATAATTTCATATATATTCACTGAACCGGTTTTCACCTGTTCAATGTCTGTTGATATCGTGGGTCTTGCGATTTCTTCCCGCAAATCACTTATAGATAAACCTAACAATTCATCACGGGTGTATCCATACATATTTACAGCCTGATCGTTGACTTCCAAAATCTTTCCATTTTCCTCGACCAACATGATTGCTTCGTTCGCCTGGTTAAATAATGTGGAATATTTTTCTTGAAGATTTTTTCGTAATTTTTCAGATACTGAAAGTCCTTTTGAAATACTGGCTGATTGCCTTCGCCATAAAACATTAATGCTGACAATTCCTGCGACAATCAAAAAAAATGCGGTAAATATCGCGTAAAATAATTGTTGCCGGATTGGAAGGTTAATTTCTTCCATATCAATCTTGGCAATTAATTTCCAATCCGTTCCCTCAACAGGAACAATGGATGCTATAACTGGAACAGAGCGATAATCATTTCCTCTCACAATTCCAGTGGTTCCTTTTACCGCCATTACAGCAGGAACACTCGTTTCAGATAATGGGATTTCCAATTTTAAGGCGGTATTACTTTGAAAACGCAATTCATTTAGATAAACAACAAATTGGCCTTCTTTACGGATTAATAAGGTTTCAGCAGTTTTGTGTGTAGTTGTCAAAGATTGGATTAACGGATATAGGATAATATCAGGTGAGATGATGTAAACAAGATAACCTAAAATAGGTTTATATTGATCTCCAGCGAGAAATATCGGTACGACCATATCCATTTTTACAGTTGCGTTTGACGCTTCATATAAATTTGTCAATCGAATTTCTTTTGTCATATTGATGGCGGTAATGTTTTCAACGATATTCATACTGGGTTTATCGGCAATTTCACCCACATGTAACACTTCTTTTCCATCCTGATCAACTAATAGAATCGAGGAATAATTGGGGTCTAATAACAATGTACGTAGTCTATCAAGACACTTCTTAATAACTTGATAATCTGAAGGGTCTTGCATCAATAGATTTATTTCATTGGAAAATTCAACATCCGTTTGAATTGTTTGACCGTCGATAATCCGTTCAGACCGCCAATTCTGTAATTGCTTGGTTTTTAAATCCGCCATGGTGGTTAATTGGTCACTGATATCAATTAACATACTCTGTGTTCGATTGTTGGTTGTAATAATTTCAAAAGAAATTATTGCTCCAATAAAAAAGGTAACTACCAAAAATAATAACCAATTTCGTTTTAAACTATTAAGCAATCTATTGAACATAATCCACCTATCACCGTTTACAATGGATAATTCACCAATTAAAGTATACAATCTCAATAAATTTTTTTCCCATAAGGAAAGAGTAAAATGTTATCTTCTATATTAAGGCAAAAATCAATGATTTAGAGTGGATACTATTCATAATAACTGTTCAAGATTAAGAGGTAATTAATTATGCCAGACCAACATTTGGAACTTAACTATCCCACCCCCTTCCCTTTGAAAGTAATTGGATTGGATGAACCAGATTTTGAGGAATTCGTGATCGCGATTGTGCGTACGCACATTCCTGAATTATTGGAAGAAAATATTCATAGCAAATTGTCTACCGGAAACAAATATCGTTCGGTGTCTTTTGAGTTTATTGCAGAAAGCCGCGCCCAAATGGACGCGTTATATGCTGAATTGAGCAGTCACAAACGAATTCTCATGCTTTTGTAAATTGAATAGAATGAATGGGGTTATATTCCTATTAGGATTCCCCTGTTTTATTCGGACGCTTTGTGTCATAATTGTGAAATAATGGAACAACTAATGACTGAAAACACCTCCATCCTCATTTTTGGCGCCTCAGGCGACCTGTCTCACCGTAAACTCATCCCGGCATTGTTCAAGCTTTTTCTCAAGAAGCGGATGCCAGAGAATTTTCGTATCTTTGGTGCGGCTACCCGTTCGTGGAGTGACGAAGATTTACGTCAAACTTGTCACACCAGCTTGATGGAGCAATCAACAGAACCACTTGATGAAATAGCCTGGCAAAAATTTTCACAAAAATTGACTTATCATTCGGGTGATTTTTCTGACCCACTAACCTATAACCGTTTCAATAGGGAATTATCCGAATTGGAAAACGGTGCGTCCAATCGCATGTATTATCTGGCCACACCTCCTGATTTCTTTTCACTCATTGTTAGAGGCCTTGCCGCTGAACATATGCTTGAGGAAAAAGAAGGCTGGCGCAGAGTGGTGATCGAAAAACCTTTTGGGTCCGATTTTATCAGCGCCCAGGCTCTAAACAATATGCTGCACCAGGTTCTGCAAGAAAAGCAAGTATTTCGTATTGATCATTACCTGGGCAAAGAAACTGTTCAAAATATTCTGGTTGCCCGTTTCGCCAATACCATTTTTGAACCCGTATGGAATCGCAATTATATTGAGAACGTTCAGATCACCGTCGCGGAGACTGTTGGTGTAGAAACCCGCGGAAAATACTACGAGAATGCAGGGGTTGTGAGAGATATGTTCCAAAACCACCTGCTTCAACTTTTGACCCTGGTCGCCATGGAACCTACCAGTTCGTCAAATGCTGACGCCCTGAGAGATGAAAAGGTAAAAGTAATCAGCGCGATCAGACCAATCTCAGAAATAGATGTGAAGTTACATACAGTCAGAGGTCAATACCAGGGTTACCGAAATGAACCCAATGTTGCTTCTGAAAGTCAGACTGCAACTTATGCTGCTGTGCGATTTTTTATTGATAACTGGCGCTGGCAAGGAGTGCCATTCTATTTGCGGTCAGGCAAGAAGCTTAAAGAAAAAATTAGCGAAATCATTATTCAATTTAAAAGTCCGCCTCATATGATCTTTCCAAACCGCACCTGCCTGGAAGCCCCCTCGAATCTCTTCTCAATGTCCCTTCAACCTGATGAGGGAATTCACATCCAGTTTGAAGCTAAAGTTCCAGACACGCTGTCTGAGACAAAATCAGTGCGCATGGATTATCACTACAGGGATGAATTTGGACCCCGCGCGCTGCCGGAAGCATATGAACGTCTGTTGTTGGATGTGATTAATGGGGATGCATCTCTGTTTACGCGTGCAGACCAGACAGAGCTCTCATGGCAACTCATTGATCCAATCTTAAAAGGTTGGCAAAGCTCTGATGCACCGCCTCTCAGTTATTACGATCCCGGCCAATGGGGTCCCGTTGAAAGTGATCAATTATTAGCAGGTGCCGGTCATCGCTGGATGCAAATCAGTGATGATACGTGCCATTAAGCTTATATAAATCGAATTCGGTTTACAACGTCAGGCATTATCGGTGAATGCTTTTTTAAATATGCCTCCACAATCTCAGGCAAGATCGTGGGAACTTCGTATTCAATTTCTTCATCCGGAATTGGCAAATATCCAAGAATTTCAGAAAATTCCATATCGGAAGCCGCCACCACTAATTCTTCTTCCGCTTGGATCGTGCGCCCATCCACTTGAATTTCAACGTGGTCGGGATGGGCGGATTCTACCAAAACGATCATTCCAGCAACGTGAGGCCAACCACACTCTTTTCCCCGCAGAGGATGAAGTTTTCGCACAATGTTCTCTGGTTTCAATGCGGCAATGAGAAATTGCTGAATTTGTTTCCCTTTTAACGTTAATTTACCAGGGTTGCCTGCTGAACGATTGGCTGTATAGAGATCACTCTGGGTTATTTTTCCTGTAGACAATCCGTTCGTCCAGTGACCATTAATTACAAAAGCCACTTGTGCGCCATCCACATAATCAAGCAGGGCATCAGCCAACAGATTTCCTGAAGCACATTCACCGTCAGCAAAGCACTTGAGAGGTTGAAGTATTTCACCAATTTCAACCGACATTAATTTATCAACCTTTTTTTCTTGAAATGACACTGTTTTAAGGAAATCCCGATCCGCATCTATTTCATCTGTGATGGGGATTAATTCTCCTTGAGATTCTATTACTTTTCCGGTAGCTTCATCGATAACAATATCAAGCCTGCCTAACCATTCACCGAACTGTCCGGCTTCTACTATGATGGTGTCGTTCACTTCAAGGGGAGGAGAAATTTGTTGATGATCATGTGCGCTGATGATTACATCCATGCCGCTGATATTTTTAGCAAGGCGAAAGTCATTTTTTGAGCCAAAATGCGACAAAATGATTACAGTTCTTGCTCCTTCGCCGTGTACTTGTTCGATCAAATCAGGTAGAACCTCTTCAGGTGCTTTCGGGTCAATTCCAAATATAGTGCCATATGATCGCATGGGGTCGGTAATTCCAATAACTCCCAATTTAAACCCTCTGACATCCGCGATCGTATACGGCGCCAATCCATTTACAAGTTCACCATTCTTTTCAAACAAGTTTGCACATAGGAGCGGCTTCTCAAATGCTTTTGCCAAGTTCGCAATCGCCTGCGGACCGTACCGAATGGGAATGGCATTCCCAAGAGCAGCAAAATCACAACTGGCGGCTTTCATCAAAATATGCATGGATGATCCCCGGGTCAAACAACTTTCAAGTTGGACTGTATCTTCACAATCTCCACAATCGAAATAAAAACAGACACCCCCTGAAATAGTCACTTCAGAGCGAATCTGTTTTATTAACGTTACAATCCGGGCAAGTTGTTGAATTCTGCCATGTAGATCATTTGTGTGCAGCAGTGTTAGTCTAATCAAATCATCCCCCGAAAAGTCGATTATTTTGTTATGCCACACACATTCAGGAACTCAGAGCGTAAAGCCGGGTCGTTGGCATATTCGCCTCTAAATACGGTTGTGCGGGTGGCCGGTGAAATTTCTCGCACGCCTCGCATCTCAACACACATATGTTTGGCGCGAATAAAGACCGCCACACCATGAGGTTTCATCAAGGCTTCGAGTGTGTCAGCGATCTGGTAACCGATACGCTCCTGAACCGCAAAACGCTTGGTGTACAAGCGTACCATGCGAGTTAGTTTAGAAATACCCAAAATACGTTCATCTGCTACATAACCCACATAAGCCTCTCCATAGAACGGAAAGACATGATGCTCGCATAAAGAATGGAAATGAATGGGGCCTTCGATTACCTGGCTCAAACGGCAATCCGGTTCGCCGCGGCATTCTTTGGGGAATGCCTTGATCAATTTGGGGTCGCCTTCATATCCGCTGGTGGATTCCAACATGGCCTCAAGAAAGCGGCGCGGCGTCTCGTGGGTGGATGGTGTGTCGATATCCATACCAAGAGCAGTAAAAATTTCAGCCATGTATCCCTCGAACCGCTTTTGATCTTCGGGAGTGATCTTTCGCTGGTTTAATTGCATTATTTCGTCAATAGAAAAATCATCTACAGAAATTTCTGTCATGCTTGTCTCTTTTCTGTGAAAGTTGTTAAGTCATCAACAAATTTATTATAGTCAAATTTTGGAGATAATATAGTTTTACGTAATGTTTGTATAAAGTTTTTACAGAAGTTCATTTTTCTGAAGCAACGCCTCATTTGTGAGGATATCCTGAGTATCGCCATCGATAGCCAGTTTACCGTGGTTTAAAAGGATCACTCGCGTGGTTAACTCAAGAGCCATCTGCAGATCATGCGTAGCGACGATCAAAGTTTGCGGCAAAGAACTTAATAAAACAATCAACTCCCGCCTTGATTTCGGATCCAGGCCGGCGGTGGGTTCGTCCAATACAAGATATTCTGGTGACATGGAAAGTACCGTAGCAATGGAAGCTCTTTTCTTTTCACCGCCACTCAAATGGAAGGGATGACGGTCTTCAAAACCAGCCAATTTAACATCTTCAAGCGCAGTTTTCACTTTTTCTGCTACTCGCAACATATCGAATCCCTGGTAAGTCGGACCGAAAGCCACATCCTCACCCACGGTCAACGAAAACAACTGATCATCCGGGTTTTGAAAGACCATACCCACCAACGAACGCACTTGAGCAATATTTTTTTTATTTACTTCCAGTCCATTCACCTGCACCTGCCCAACCCCCTGTAAGATACCATTCAGATGCAACAGAAGTGTGGATTTACCAGCGCCATTGGCCCCGACCAAGGCTACTTTCTCGCCAGGGTTGATGATCAGATTGATCCCTTCGAGTGCTGATCTGCCATCAGGGTAGTGATAATTCAGGTTGATGATTTCAATCATGTTGTTGATCCTTAATGGGATAAAAAAGCAATTGCAAGAATCGCAAGACACAGCAAAATTCCAATTGATAATATGAAATAATCTCTTTTAGTTAATCGGCTTGAAGTTTGAAAGCAAGGTTCACCTGTGTAACCCCTGGAGGACATGGCAGCATATACGCGTTCACTACGCTCAAGCGATCGCAGCAGCAAATTGCCAACCATTTTCCCTGTTACCCCTGCACGCCAGGCTAATGTTCCTCTTCCGGATTTTCCAGCGCTGCGGCTGTCTCTGGCTTTGGCAAGAGACATGGCTTCGTCAACCATAAGCGAAAGGTATCTCCACATCAACGAAAGAATTGCTACCAGCAACTTTGGAAGTCCGAGCTGGCGAAAAGCGGAAAGCAGATCTTCAAAGCGTGTGGAGGATGAAAGCAAGATGACAGCCATCAATGACAACCAGGATTTGATTGCAATACTGACAAATCGGATTGAACCCGGTTGGCTGATTGTCAAATTAAAATGATCCATGATCATGAAATGTTGATGCGGCTCTAGCCCTGAAAATAATAGTGGAAAAGCTGCCAGAACAAACGGCACACTTATCAGCGACCGCAGCAATAGTTTCTTGATGTTTAAATGTGAAAGAAGAATACCCGATGCTATAAGTGTCAAGAACAAAATGTAAGCCGGCCACGAACCGCTCGGAGAAAGACTGATACAAAGAATAAATACGAGGGTGAAAATTGATTTCACTCTCGTATTTATTACATGTAAAGGGCTAAATTGATGTTGATAAATATCGATCAATTTTCACCATCAATCACGAACTGGTTTTTTTCTGGTTTGTGCAACACTGATGGCGAGTACAAAAACAACTACAGCTCCAAGAATACCAGCGATAATCGTTGCCACAGCCTCATTGTTTAATCCTGGCATCACATAATCAGGAATTAAATTATATATGGAATCACGAGCAACCGATAGAAATCCCTGTTTCTCGGCAACCCATTCAAGTCCGTCAGGATGACTCGACGCCAATGGTGATAGCACAGCCAAAAAAACGGTGATCATACAGCCGCCAATCAAGATACCTTTTTTTGTCGTTTTTTCTGAGATGTCTGTTTTTAACAAATCTTTTCGAGCTGCATAAATAAAGCTGACAGCGCCCAAAGTGATCAAGGCCTCGCCTATTCCAATCAATGCATGGATGGCAGCCATGGCAGGTACTGCAATATTGGCAGGTGATGTGCCTGACAGTGCCAATTCAAGCGCACAGGCTAATGAAGCAAAGAAGATAGAAAACCACGCTGAGACAGTACCACCTGTAAAAAGACTGGCCCTATCATTCTTAATCAATTTTTTAAAAAAATTATTGACTGCATACGATACAAAAACTCCGACGACTGCCATATTAAACAGATTGGCCCCAAGTGCGATCAATCCACCATCTTGAAAAAGAAGTGCTTGAATGGAGACTACCGAAGTCATCACCAGTATTGCAGCCCATGGACCGAGCAGGATGGTGGCAAGGGCAGCTCCTAAAAGATGACCGGAAGTTCCACCTGTGACGCTAAAATTGAGCATTTGCCCGGCAAAAATCGCTGCAGCCAAAATTCCCATCAAAGGAATTTCTTTTTCGCCCAACTGCCGGTTCGTTTTACGCAAAGCAATGCCAATCACAATAATGCTAATCACCCAAAGCAGAATTGAAACAGGAATACTCAAAAAACCGTCTGGAATATGCATAAACAACTTGCTCGGCAACATGAAGTTTCCTCCCGTGAATTAATGATGATACAATTTCTTAGGAACAAAGATATTATAATGCAAATCTTTGCAATTGCAATACTTTGTGTTTTATATGAGAAATTCATCTGCTGACCAACTAATTCTCGAAACTCTTGGGGAACAAAAATCCCACCTCACTTCTCATCAAATTTATGAAGAGGTCCATCTTCATTTACCTGCTATTAATCCATCCACTGTTTACAGGGCGCTTGATCGGCTGGTAAGTCTTGGTAAAGTAACAGTTTCAGATATGGGTCTTGGGGCCGCGGTGTTTGAACTTGCAGGCGAAAAACCTCATCATCACCTGGTATGCCAGGGATGTGGCTATATCACCCTGATCGCAGACGATCAAATTGCCCCACTAATTTCAAATTTGGAAACCAACTATCACTTTCAAATAAAAACCAACCATCTTGTATTGTTTGGTTTGTGTGAAAAGTGCCAACAAACCCTTTAATTGTTGCTTTTTTGTAAAAATTCACAACAAATTAATTACAATCTGTTCAAATATTGGCGATAATAATGATGACTTGGAAAATTGCAGGTCCAAACCCAAGGATTATTGTTATCAATTTATTGGTGCGATCATTTGATCAATTTCCAGTCAAATGATTGTTCTGGTTTCAACTCGCATCAAGGGGTCTCCAACCGGCGCCATTACCGCCACCACTAAAACAGCAGCTTCATCATTACAAAACATTATTGCTTGAGCCAGGAGTTTCATGCGAAATTTTAATCACTTAAAAATTACAGCCAAGATTTTTTTTATACTTTTTGTTGTTTTACTAATTCTTCTGCTTGTCAGTTCTTTAGCGATTTCAGCCATCATTCAATCAATGGTAAATATTGAACCGATAACAATCACTAATTTTTTAAGTAATAGAACTATAGACCTGATTCTTGGACTGGATATCTTAGCCTTTTTTATTGGAACTACCCTTGCGACAATGACTGCAAATAGCATCGGAAAACCCCTGCGACAAATATCCAATAGTATGGCTAAACTTGCTTATGGTGACCAAAATCGAAACAGCACAACCCGGATTACCGAAGAGATCACCGGGAGAAAAGATGAAATCGGTGCCATTGGCAGAGCATTTTGCGGGATCAGTGATTACATGATTGCAGCTGTCGAAGTGGCTAACAAGATTTCCACCGGGGATTTAACCACGGAGGTTAAACCTTTTTCAGAAAATGACGAACTAGGGATTGCCTTCAAAGATATGTCACTTTATTTGGGTTCATCAGTCCAATCCATTGCAGAAAAAGCTGCCATTGTAAATTCATCATCAATAACACTTGCAAAATCCGCAAAAGAAGCCGGTCATGTTACTTCTCAAATTGCAACAACAATTCAACAAGTCGCACAAGGTACTTCTGAACAAAGCGCTTCAATAAATAAAACCGTTTTTTCAGTTGAACAAATGACTCGTGCAATTGATGGGATTGCCTCAGGTGCTCAGGAACAAGCAAGTGCTACCGGTAAAGCGGCAGACATTACAAATCAACTCACCCGCGCCATTGATCAAGTTGCCTCAAATGCCCAAACCGTGGTGCAGCAGGCAAACATCGCCACTTCAGCCGCCAGATTGGGATCACAAAAAGTTCAAGAAACACTGAATGGAATGCATGAAATACAACTTAGTGTGGATTATTCAGCCCAAAAAATACACATAATGGGCACTCAATCCAATCAAATTAATGACATTGTAGATACTATAGAAGAGATTGCTTCTCAGACTAATTTACTTGCTCTAAATGCAGCCATTGAAGCTGCTCGTGCCGGAGAGGCCGGAAAAGGCTTTGCTGTGGTCGCTGATGAGGTGAGAAAGCTCGCAGAACGTGCCTCCACAGCCACAAAAGAAATTGGATCGTTAATCAAATCTATTCAAAAGGTCGTTGCTGAATCTGTATCTGCTATGGAAAAGGAAGTAAGAGAAGTGGAAAAAGGCATGGTGATCGCTAATGAAGCCGGTGCGACATTGGCTGACATCTTGAAAGCCACTGAAGAAGTCAATCACCAGGCAGAGGAATCCGCCGCTGCAGCTGATTTAATGACCGCATCCGCAAATGAATTAGTGACCGCTGTTGATTCAGTGTCTGCGGTGGTCGAAGAAAACACAGCTTCAACCGAGCAAATGTCAGCAGGTTCCTCAGAGGTGTCCCAATCCATGGAGAATATCGCGTCCATAGCCCAAGAAAACTCAGCAGCAGTCGAAGAAGTTTCAGCATCTGCCACTGAAATGGCAACGCATGTTGATGATGTTAGCTCATCCGCAGAAGCCCTTGCGGAACTTGCCACTCAATTGGAAGAAATTGTTCTGCGATTTAATTTAAAAAAATAGTGACATTTGTCTGACAAAGTGCCACTACCAATTACCACTTATCAGGTTTATTATGGTGTAATTGAAATTATCGGTTGATTCTCACACATATAAGATTATGCAAGAGGCGGTTATTTATGACAGATACAAGTAACTTGACAGTCCAACTGGAAAAACAGAAAACAGCAGCTTTTAATATCAAGGGTGCGGCTGGTGAGATCAACATGATTGCGATCAATGCAGCCATTGAATCTGCTCACGCTGCAGCCGGCATTCGCTCCATGATGGAAAAAGTCTTGGACGGTATGATGACCACTGTTTGCCGTATGATAACCAAGTTGTTGGATTCGGGTTCATTTTCATTGGATCAGAAAAGCCTGGAAGAATTTGCTATTTGGGTTGGCATTGATGAAATTTATATCACTGACTCAGATGCTGTTACCGTGGGATCAAATCTGGGAGCGGCCTATGGCTGGCGTTTTCCTGATGATCCCAAGGCACAAGCTTTTGTATTCCGTAAACTAATTGATTCAAAAGATGGCGTGGTTACCCAGCCAATCAGATCTCGTGATTTGGATACTCAAATGTTTAAATTTGTGGGTGTATCCCGCACAGACGAACCAGGAATTGTGCAAGTTGGTTACAGGGCAGAAACCATCACCAAGTATCAGGTGGAAATCGGTGCTGTTTTTGGTATTTTAGCCAGCGAAATCAAGAATTTAGGCGGAAGAGTGACTACTGCTTCCAAAGCCATGCAAGATACAACTGCCGAACTCGAAAAAGAAATTAACATTCAAAACAAATAAAAAAGAGGTTCAACCAAGTATATCTGAACCTCTTTTCTATTTCTAATTTGTTATTTTGGCCAGGCTTTCTGATAATTCTCCAGCACCAAATCACACATCTCATCATAATGAAAATCCACTTTTTGCCGGGCAGGATCAGCTTTATGCCAGGCGATGATCTCTTCTGCCCCGCGTGAGAAGGGGACGGTGCAGACAAACTCTGGTACTACTTGCTTGATCTTGTTATTGTCAAAGATGGCGCTGTGCGCCTTGTCACCCAACAGGCTGTCACCGATGTTTTTGTCGTATGCCGCAATCAATTCAGAAGGAATATGTACCAACTTGGGGGTTACCCCGGCGGCTTCAGCCAGCATAAGATGAATCTGGTTCCAGGTGAGCCATTCATCAGATGTAATGTGGAATATCTCGCCCTTGGCGCGTGAATTATCCAACAGCCCTACAAAACCCTTGGCAAAATCGGTGTTGTGAGTCAGAGTCCAGATCGAAGTGCCGTCGCCATGGACGATAACCGGCTTACCTTTGAGCATGCGGTCGATCACGCCATAGCCGCCCTCCACGGGCACAGAAGTGCCATCATAAGTGTGAGAAGGGCGTACGATTGTAAAAGGGAATTTGTTCTTGCGATATTCCGCTACAAGTAGTTCTTCACAGGCAATCTTGTTGCGTGAATATTCCCAGAAAGGGTTCTCAAGCGGGGTTGATTCGCGGATCGGCAGGTTGGAAGCCGGGGTTTGATAGGCTGAAGCTGAACTGATAAACATGAACTGTCCGGTCTTGCCAATGAACAGATTAATGTCTTTTTGCACATCCTGTGGAGTGTAGGCAATCCAGTCGACCACCACATCGAAATCCTTGTCCGCCAAAGCGGAGCGCATGGATGCCGGGTCGTTAATATTTGCGGTGATCGTCCTGGCGCCATTCGCTGTAGGTCGTGAGGACTTTCCGCGGTTGAGCAGCGTCAGGTCGATGCCTTTTTCAATTGCCCGCACCGCACAAGCCGTGCTGATGATACCCGTGCCGCCGATAAATAATACCTTCATGGTTGGCTCCTTTTTTAATAAGCAAATCTTAATAATTATACGTTGACATTTAAATATAAACCTCCAAACCATTCTGCTATACTTGATTCATGCTAGAGATAACCCAACACATTCATCTCGAAGATGAAGAATTACATTTTGATTTTATCCGCTCAGCCGGTCCGGGCGGACAGAACGTTAATAAAGTAGCCACTGCCTGCCAGATGCGCTTTGATGTCCGCCAATCAGCCTCATTGCCAGAGACCGTCAAAGCTCGCCTGGTCAAACTTGCCGGCAGCCGTATGACGGATGAAGGGGTGCTGGTGATCGAAGCCAAACGCTTTCGCACCCAGGAGCAGAATCGTACAGACGCGCTGCTGCGGCTGACCGATTTGATCCAGAAAGCAACCGTTGAACCCAAAAACAGGCGCGCCACACGTCCCAGCTTGAGCGCCAAAGCGGAACGTGTGGACTCCAAGAAAAAACGCGGCGAAACCAAACAGGCTCGCCGCATCCATCCCTCAGATTTGGAATAATTTATGGTCTTACGTGATAATCACCCTGCACCACCCATTTGAAGGTGGTCAGTTCACGCAGCCCCATCGGTCCCCGGGCATGCATGCGTTGTGTGGATATGGCGATTTCGGCGCCAAGACCCATTTGTGAGCCATCGGTGTAGCGTGTTGAGGCGTTGACATACACCGCCGCAGAATCCACCATCTCCAAAAAGCAGGAAGAATTGAATTGATTTTCGGTCAGGATGCCGTCAGAGTGGGCAGTTGAATGCTGAGCAATGTGTTCAATGGCTTCATCCAGAGTGGTTACTATTTTTAATCCAAGAACCAGTGAAAGCCATTCGGTATCAAAATCTTGTTCTCCGGCAGGTTTAACACTTTCTTCACCCTTGAGCAGCGCGTATGCAGCTTCATCCACGCGGAAGGTGACGCCATCTGCGCTCAGACGTTTGACCAGGCGGGGCAGCAATTTCGCGGCCACTTTATGATGCACTAATGCGGTATCCAATGAGTTGCACACCGACGGACGCTGAATCTTGGCGTTGCGAATGACCTCGATGGATTTTTCCAGATCGGCGCTTTCATCCACAAAGAGATGGCAAATGCCGATGCCGCCGGTAATCACCGGTATTCGACTGTTCTGGCGACAGAAGTCGTGCAGACCCGCCCCGCCGCGTGGGATGATCATATCCACGTAGCGATCCATTTGCAGTAGTTCGAGTACCAGACCACGGTCTGTATCCGCTATAAGCTGGATGGCTTCGGCAGGGATTTCTGATCCCGCCAATCCGCGCTGGATGGAATTGATAAAAGCGATATTGGAGCGCAGCGTTTCTTTGCCACCGCGCATGATCACGCAGTTGCCTGATTTCAAAGCCAACCCCGCCACATCCACGGTCACGTTTGGGCGGGATTCATAGATCACTCCGAGCACGCCCATGGGCACACGCTGCTTGTGCATCTTCAGTCCATTGGGCATGGTCTGCTCATCAAAATGCTCCCCCACCGGATCGGGCAGGCCGATCACGCTGCGTAAGTCTGCCACAATGGTCTGCATGCGTTTTTCATTGAGCAGCAACCTGTCCAACATGGCTTCACTCAGTCCGGCTTCGCGCGCTTCAGTATGATCCACGTCATTAGCGGCTAAAATTTCAGGGGTTTCTTTTTCGATCTGTTGGGCTATTTTTTCAAGTGCGGCGTTCTTTTGCCCAGTGCTCACATGAGCCAAAATACGTGAAGCATCTTTGGCATGTTGCCCGAGTAAATGCATACCAGTGGAAATTTGGTCTGTCATAAGAGCACCATATGATCCCGATGAATGACTTCATCGCCGAATGTAAATCCAAGCACAGATTCAATTTCAGTTGATTGTTTACCGCATAATTTTTGCAGGTCGGCCATGCCGTAATTGGTCAATCCAACCGCCACCGATTTTTTATCAGAAGTGACTACCTTGACCGCGTCTCCGCGTTCAAAATTACCGATAATCTGGGTGACCCCGGCAGGCAGCAGAGAACCGCCGCGCGAAAGCGCCTGTTCAGCGCCTGAATCTATCACAATCTCACACTTGGTGTGGCTGCCTGAGAGGATGCGCCTCTTGCGTCCTTCCAGCTTGTTCACCACAGGAACCAGCTTCGTTCCTGAAGTTTCACCACTCGTCAATCGCATCAAAATGTTATCAATGGAGCCGCGCGCAATGATCACCGCTGTGCCCCCGTGGCGGGCAAGATCGGCTGCCTGAAGCTTGGTCATCATACCGCCGATACCCAGTCCGCTTTCACTGCCGCCGGCTGACTGCCACAACTCTTTTGTAAAGGGTTCAGGGCCAACCTCAGCGATCAGTTTTGCATTTTTATTAGATCGTGGGTCGGAAGTATAAAGTCCATCCTGGTCCGTGAGCAGGATCAAAAGATCCGCTTCGATCAGGTTGGCGACCTGCGCAGAAAGATTATCATTATCGCCAATGCGGATTTCTTCTGTGGCGATGGTATCATTTTCGTTCACAATGGGGATGATCCCCTGATCCAGCAGCGCTTCAAGTGTGGCACGCGCGTTGAGGTATCCGTGGCGGTCTGCCAGGTCAGCACGAGTGAGCAGCACCTGTGCCACATGCACCTTGTAAATTCCAAAGAATTGTTCATACATGGCCATCAACCGCGGCTGACCAACGGCCGCCAGCATTTGCTTGGCCGGCACACCCTTTGGCAAAGTTGGGTAACCCAGTTCTTCACGCCCCGCAGCCATGGCGCCGGATGATACCAGCACCACCTGCATCTTTTGTGCGTGCAAGGCGGCGCACTGACGGGCAATATCCACCATCTGCGCAAGGTTCAGTTTTTTACTGCCCGCGGTGAGGGTGGATGTGCCAATTTTTATGACAATGCGCTGTTGGAATGCCATTTTATTTGCCTCAATCGTAAATATTGAAGGATTGTAGCATAAAAAGAAAACCTTGATCTGTCATTTAGACAAGCCTTCAAGTTTTTAGTGGCTCAGGCGACACACTCTTTCTTGGTTGTCTAACGATGAGCAGCACCGCCGCGAGAATCAATACCCCTCCGGCAATCATCAGAGGCTGAACCTGTTCACCCAGAATCATGGCTGCCAGCACCACCGTTACCACTGGTTCAAGCGTGGAAAGCAGCGAGGCATCCGTGGCGCCGACAATCTTCAAACCGCCGAGGAAGGTGGCCACCGGCAGCAGCGTGGCGATCACGGCTATGCCGCTGATCGCCAGCCAGCCGTTTTGTGTGGTTGGCCAATGCGGACCTCTTATCACGGTCATGATGCCGAACACGACCGCCGCCGAAGCAAAGATCACTGCCGAAGACTGGATCGCAGACACCTTCTGCATCACCCCTGTGCCGACCAGGATGTAAACGGCGTAGATCACGGCCGCGGAGATAGCCAAAAGAATTCCGGGGAGCTGCCCCCCCTGTGGATTGGCGGTTAAAGCAGCACCAATGGTGGCCAAAATCAGCGCAAATACGGTGCGTGAAGTCAATTTGACTCTCTGAAAGATTACCGTCAATATCGTCACAAAAACAGGGTAAAGGTAAAGCAGTAAAGCCACCAACCCCGTGGAGGCATAATTGATGGCGCTCATAAAACAGAATGACTGCCCAACATACCCAAGACCGCCCATGCCCGCAAGCTGCAGCAGGGTGCGTCCGCGGGGCAGTGGTTCTTTGCGGATCACCAGCCAGGCAAACATTAGGATGGCGGCAATGGTGAAACGCAGGAACAACATGGTGGTTACATCAAGGCCGTCCGCATAGGCGAAACGTCCAATGATAGCCAGGGTGCCAAATGAGGCAGCCGACACGACAATGAGGAAAATTCCCAGTAGGCGATTCATGGGGATTATTGTATCAAGAGAACCTTCAGATTATTAAGCTTTTTAGAAAACAGCTTGTTTACGATCGTCATTTTCTGCATAATAGAGGGGAATTTCAATAAAAGAATGGTAACAAACAGGAGGAATGATGAACGAGACGCTCAAAATCATCCACGCCTTACGCACCATCCACGGTAATTTTTCGTCAGAAGAAGTCAGCCAGCTCAATCTTGACCTGATTTGTGAAGCCATCCTGCATACATCCAACGCTTCAGCCCGTCAAAGCTATTCGATTATTATGTTAAGCGACCGCAAACAGATGCAGGATCTTTTTGGATATCAGGGCAGCCGTGCCCTCATTTTTTGCGTGGATTATACACGCCTGACAGCCGGGGCAAAACATCTCAACCACGCCTTTGATAACGATGACATCATCGGTTTTATCACCGGCACCATGGATACCATGCTTGCGGCCCAAACTGCGGTGATTGCCGCCAAGTCGCTGGGCATTGATTCGCTCATCACCAACGGACTGCACCGCAACGAATTGGACAAGGTTTACCAAAGCCTGAAACTTCCTGAGACCTCCTGCTTTCCACTTATCACGGTGGTATTGGGATACCCCACCGAAGAACCGGCTTATCAAAAGGGGCGTCTGGGTGCTGAATTCATTTTCCACGAGGGGCATTATCACCACATTACATCCGAGATGCTAGACAAGATGGTCGCCGAGTATGACGATCATGAAAAACACATTGGGCTAGTCGATAACTGGGAGAAAATGGGGTTTCAACACTATTTGGATTGGTTCTATACAAAATGGTCGGATGAACCGATTACCGAAAAAATTGCCACCGGCAAGGTGCTGGAATTTCAGGAAAGAATTATGAAAAGTGGTTTTTGGTGGCCAACTCAATGAGTTACCTTACTTGAAAAAGAATCACCTCTGAATTTCTGAACACCTCAATGAGGTTATCTGCGGGTTCAAAATCGGGGGCTAAACGCTTTTCATACGGACCATAAAACACCCACTTTACGTCAGCCAGGTCTAAATCCTCTGCAGGCAGATTTGTCTGGTACCAGACAGCAACATTGTTGAGCTTGTCTGCGTAATGGATGGTTTCCATCTCGTGACCTGCATAAACCCGCAATCCGGTTTTTTGAGCTGTGAGCTGACTGGTATTCTCCGCACCCAACACAAAGTCGGTGGGCGCTGCATGCTCAGCAAACCAATTGAATGCAGAGTCTAACTCAGCCGGGTAAAAGGCTGAATCGGGCAAGGTCTTCATCACCTGCATGTTTCCGTAGATCAAATATATGGAAGAGATCGAAACCAGCAAGACGGTGACCATAATGATCACCGGTTTTTTGAGTTGGGCTTTTGTTCCCAACCAGCTGATAAGCTTATCCAAACCATAGAGCCCGACGATTCCCATTGGAATGGTGACGGCCAACAGGAAGCGCCGCTGAATCAGGGTAGGCAGGTAAGCCAGGATGAAGGCGCTCACGATCCATCCGACCAGGGCAATGAATTCGGGTTTCCTTTCTCTTATGGCAGCGACCGCCCCGACCACTACTATAGGCCAGAAGAGACCAAATCCCGTCAGGTAATACAGCGGAGACGGAGACAGGGTGACGTTTTGCGCCGTGTACTGGCTCCAGATCGGATCGCGGCTGAGAATGATGATGTTATAAAACAGCAGTGGAACCTGAATTAAAGCGATCAACCCCACAGCCAGGATGAGTGTTTTCCATTTTGCACGGTCATTAATCCAGGTGGAAAGAACGGAAAAGAGAATGGCCGCATCCACCACCACAAAGGCAATCGGGTTGACCATCTGGGTGAGTACTGCTGCCGCGCAGATCAGTAGAACGCAGCGCCATTGCCGGGTCTCAAGAAATTTTAAAAAGCCGAGCAGCCCCAAGGCCATTAAGGCTATAGTGTATGAAAAATGCGGGAATAGGGAAATACTGAAGAAGACATAGGCATCAATCAGCCAAAAGTCCACCGGGGTGATGTGACCGAACTGCCAGCCTGTAAGCAATTGCAGCCAGCCCAACCCTGAGCCAAAAGTGACCATCAGGAATGCCGACCAATGCAATAATTTTTTCTTGAAATAATACCTGCATAGCCCAAAAATCGAGAAGAGTGCCAGGTAGCCGAAAACCCAGCGGAACAGACCGTAGGTGGACTCGGGATCGAGCCCCAGACCTTTGCTGATGTGTCCCAGCGCCAGGTAGAACAAGCGGATGGAGACGGCCTTGTGCTCTTCAGTGGTAAAGCGCATCTGGTAAGTCCAGTCACCTTGCATGCCAGCCCGCATCATGGCGATATCCACGGCGTAATCCTGGT
The DNA here is from genome assembly GCA_013824385.1 of Anaerolinea sp. The sequence goes on along the minus strand of PNNU01000003.1, from coordinate 529 downwards.
TGTCAAAATACTGTCCCCGGAACAATATTTGATCGCTTTGCAGTGAACGGCCCATCCAGTTTGGCAGAGAAGAAGCCGCCATGATGACTGTCGAGACAAGCAAAAGGATCAGGAAGTCAAAGAGACGTCTATTCATCACGGCTTTCGCTCGAATTGGTAGAGCAGCACATCGCCATAACGGGTTTGCGAAACCAGGATGAAATGCTCTTCCAAGTATTGAAGATGTTCGTGGGTGGCATAACCTGCCGCCACATACTCCTTCACGGATTGTTGGTAGATGACAAACCAGACACGTTGAGCACTCCCCACCGAGGATGCAATAACAGGTGCGTCGTTCACCCCCAGTATCTTGCGCGTGGCTCGTGACAGCGTATCGGTTGAACCCCCGGGGGCATCGCTGACAAAATTCATGGGCAGGGTTGGGGCATAATAAAAGACTGGCAGGTAGGTTAATTTGTTTGAATGCACCACCACATCGCCCGGTTGTACATGCGCTGTGAAGAAAGTCGCCACCTTTTTCAACGGATCA
>PNNU01000002.1 GCA_013824385.1 Anaerolinea sp. | reverse complement strand
GGAATTTGTAGAACATTGATCAAATCATTTACATTAGCACTATCTAAAAGGTTAACTTCAAAAGGTTTTCCAGATTTCACATCACTCTTAAACCTGACAAGAGTTGCAAACAGTTTTACAGTCACTTGCATATTTTCTCCGTTTTGCCAATCACAAAAATATTAAACGGTAGTTATTTTGTAGACAATACTCGCTTGCATATGGCCAGTATTGGGATCTGCTTTTTCAGAGGGTAATAATCCCAGAATCAATTTCTGTTTTTCTTTTTGAAGTTTGTAGCGGGCAAAACCTAACTCAGTCATGCTTGAGAAAGGTATGTACTCAACAATTTCCCAATTGTGAGCAAGAAGTTCTCTAAGATAAAAAGACTGCAAAGCACCGACTTCTGCCTCTCCTGTAAATGCACGCCAGTTTATTGCATCAGTGATGTCATCGAGGATTTTTTGTGGATCAATTGGGTCAAAATTTGGGGGTAGGGGTAAGCCTTCTGAAGTAATCTTGGAACCTGAAATAACCTTTGGAAATTGCAAACTGGAGATTATTCTTGTTGCTTCGGGTTCGAATTCTTCGCGTTTATCTTTCGGATGCATGACCATAAAATGTAACACACAAAAATCATGCATCAAGATTCCTGTCCATAAACGGTTATTGTCTTTTTTGGGTAAAACAATTTCTGCTTCAATACCGTTTGAGTCGCCAATTCGCCATGGTGCTGAACCAACGTTTTTAGCACCAAGAATGCCTGCAATTTTCCCGATATGCATATTCCAAAGCGGTTCAATATTCTGGCGAGCCCAGTTCCACTCGCCTCGTACTTGTATTTGACCTGCATCAGAACCTTCGTACTCCGGATTTAAGGCCTCAATAGTCGAGACAAAATAATCAGTATCCTGGTTTTTTTGATGAACCCATAAATTGGGATATGTGAGTTCATATCCCCAGAGTATATGCTGAAATACTGTCATTGGATTAATCTTTCCAGGTGCAGTGTTTCAACTGCACCTGGGTTAATTCGGATTATTGAGAAGATGTGGTTATTTTTCATGTACCCAAGCAAACACAGAATCTAGTTGTTCGTTGGGGATTGTCCACTTAACATTATGTGGGGGAAGAGATTCGTTAAGCATAAATTCGGGTAGGCGGTCATCCGCTGAAGTAAAACCAGCACGTTCATTGAATAAACGCTCCATTTTTAGAATTTCTTTGCCAATTGAAATCACATCATTGCCGGTAATATTCAGACCAGTGACACCCGCTACTGATTCTGCCATACCAGCCCAACCCTTTGCTATATCCAGAATCGGGAAAGCAATGAACAAACAGTAACCAGTACTATCGATAAATGCAGTTGCTGCCTGGAAAGTTAGCGATAGATCGGTTTTTCCAACATCAGAAAGTGGATCGAGTTTGCCGCTGACACCTGCAATTTCTGGGGCGATGGTATAACCGGCTGTATGATCAGCTCCCATGGGTGAAGTAGCATAAGTTACTCCAATACCTTTCACTGCGCGCGGTTCATAAGCAGGCATTGATTGACCCTTGACGATGGGAACACGGCTGACGCCAAATGCTTTGGCTGTGGCTGCAACGCCTTGTCCGAGGATGCGCCCCAGGGGTGTTCCTTTGCGGATTTCATCGAAGCTCTTGAAGGCGCCTTCAGCATCACCAAATTGAAGTAAACCGCCTTCCATGGCAACGGCGATGGTGTTTCCTGCTTCAATTGTATCCAGACCAATATCATTACATTCGCGGTTCATCTTGGCAATTAAGTCAAGTTTATCGATACCGCAGTTTGCACCTAAAGCCCAGGTAGTTTCGTATTCGACACAAGAGACGACAGCCTTTCCGGATTCATCTGGAATAATATTTGAGCATTTGATAATGCATCCAGGATGACAGCCGTGTCCCATCATACCTTCACCGCCACGCTTTTCACATAATTCAGCCATTGCTTCGCCCGATATTTTTGTTGCACCTTCAAATTGACCAGCGCTGAAGTTGCGTGTGGGCAGACCACCGGCTTCATTAAGAAGGTTAACTAAGACGGCTGTACCAAATGCATTCAAACCGCCACCTTTTTTGGTCAACCCGTGTTCCTGAATGGATTCAGTTAGTTTCTTGCGGCCCTCTTTGAACAGTTCCTCGTTGGCTATTTCGACTCCAAGACCATCTCCGATAACCACAATGGCTTTTACGCCGCGTGCACCTAACACTGCACCCATGCCACCACGGCCAGCATAACGTCCAGGTTTGTTTTCTGGGTCATTTACCGAGATACCGGCGTTAGATAATTTCATCTCACCGGCTTGCCCAATACCAATTACTGCTGATTTTGGATATTTCTCCCAAAGGATTTCATCAACTTCATACATACCTTTTCCAGACAAATCAGAGGCCGATTCGAACTTCACACCATCTTTGTTGATGACGAGAGTGTACCATTTGTTTTTGGCTGGAGTTCCTTCGATGATGATGGCGGCTAGACGGAGTTTGGCTATCATTTGTCCGCTCAGTCCACCAGCATTGGATTCCTTGATTCCACCTGTTAATGGACTTTTTCCACCGAATGAGGTACGGCCGCTGCTTGGAGCAGCAGGGGAACCAGTCACCCATCCGGGAGCAATGACAATCTTGTTGTTGGGTCCGAGCGGATGGCACATTGGATCTACTTCATCACAAACGATAGCGGAAGTTAAGCCACGACCAGCCCACCTCGACCATTTTACGGGTACATCTTCGTAAGTAGCCTTTAATTCCGACATGTTAATTCTTAATATTTTTTTTGCCATTTCAGGAATCTCCTTCCATTTCTATAGTTTAGTATTGATTGTTGATAGATGTTTGAGAATTTTAATTGCTCGATTCTTGGTAAGAATGATGCAATGCTCCATTATCTTTAAGTGTTTTCCTCAGCCCTTCAGACATGGGTAGCCCATCACGATATTGGTATGGATATAAACGGTCAATTGAGAAAATTCCAACATGATCACCTTCTCTTAATAACTCATTTGCGTTTGTATTTATCCCGGGAACTTCACATAGAACTGCATTGATAAATAGATAGCCTCTTTCAGTTTCTGGAATGCCAAGATGTTCTAATAATTCAATTTTCCCTGACCCTGATTTCAGTTTTACATTGGTTTGGGCAACATACTTACCTCCACCAAACCTAGCCAAGGTGCCATACAAACTGACATTCACATTAATCATATTTGATCGAAACCATTTTCTGGATCAGATTGCAAATTAGTAAAACAAACCTGCTATTAAATATAAAATCAGAGATACTATTAGTTTATCTTTTTTTGGATTGGTTTACACTGGCATTAAGAATAGTCTTTCATAGGACGAAAGAAGGCTAAAAAATTGAAAAACCTATACTTAAGTACAGGTTTTCGCTTTTTATATATTAAAAATTATTTCAGAGGAAAAAATAATTTGGATCACTCTCTATTGATATGCAACTATTCCTCAGGTGTTGAAGAAACCACTGTGAGTAATCGAATTTTTATTTAGAAACTCTATTGAAACAAATATCCCCACACTTTTTCAATTTACTAAATGATTTTTGAGTGCAATTGAAACTGCTTCACCGCGGCTATGTGCGTTTAATTTAGAAAGAATATTTGAAACATGAAATTTGGCTGTAGAGAGGCTGAGTGATAATTTTTCAGAGATCTCAGTATTACTTTTTCCAATGGACATTAGGGTTAATACTTCGCTCTCGCGGGTGGTCAATTCAAAAAACGTGGCTTCTGAATTGGATGATTGATTCACCCAAGACTGGGCAACTTCTTGAGAAAATATAGTGTTGCCTGAATTTACTGAGCGAATTGCATTTGCTAGTTCGTTGGCAGATGTATCTTTATATAAGTATCCAGAAACACCAGCATCGATTGCATCGTGAATTAGCTGTGGTTCAGTAAAACTGGTAAGAGCTATGATATTAATTTTTGGAAACTTATTGTGAATTTGACGGGTGGCATGTAAGCCATCCATGTTGGGCATAATAAGATCCATTAGAATGACATCAGGGTTCAGTTTCTCAGCCAGGTTTACCGCTTCAATACCATTTACTGCCTCGCCTACCAGTTCAAGATCATCAAAGGCCATTAAAAACATACGCAGACCGCTGCGAACCATTGCATGATCGTCAACTATTAGCAGGCGGATCGGATTCGATTGAATCAAGGTTTTTCCTTGTTCTGAGATTTCCATTTAAGTTGGATGGTAGTACCATGATTTAATTGGCTTTTTATTGATAATTTTGCCCCAATTGATTCTGCTCTTTCTTTCATTATACTTAACCCTAAATGATTAGAAAAATCATTAGATTCTATAAAACCTCGACCATCGTCAGTAATTGTCAATATTGCTTTTTTGCATATACCATCAAGTGAATCACCCTCACATGTCAAGCTGATTGAAATCGTGTTTGCTTCGGCGTGTTTAACAATATTATTTATTGCTTCTTGAGCCATTCTGTAGAAAGTAAGCCGTACATCCACAGGCATGATAGTCTGGCCCTTGCAAGAAAAAACTACAGGTTTACGCAATCTTCCTGATGCGATATCTGCTATTTGTTTAAGCAATTCTTCCAACCGCGCATCCTCTAAATCACGTGGACGCAATTCCAACAACAATGAATGCATTTCTGCAATAGCGCCACGGATTAATAGTTGTAGCTCACTCAACCCTTCATATCCCTTTTCAGGATCCCGTTGTATTACTTTAGGCAAAGACTCAGCAATTAGACTGGCCGAAAATAGATTCTGAATAACTGAATCATGCAATTCTCGAGCCAAACGATTCCGTTCTTGATTAACCGCATCTTGTTGGGCAAGTATGCGCAGCCTGGCATTATCAATGGCTAAAGCGGCTTGATTCGAAAAATCAATAGCCAGGTCAAGTTCATCATCATTTAGTTTATGTCTTCTAATAAAAAATAGAGACAACACTCCATAGCTTTCGTCACGAATTTCAATCGGTACAGACAGAATCGAGCGATATCTTTTAATTATTTCATCAATTGCACAAATTTGCTCAGGTCGTAGACCAGGTTCATTTAGAAAATCAGCGAGATTTGTACAAAATGAAGGTTGTTTAATTAAAGCGATTTTCCCGAGCGATACATAGGCAGATTTAATATATTCAAGGGGCAGGCCGACAACGGATTGTATGGATAATTCACCATTCAGATTTAGACGATATATCGCTGCTGCATCAGCACTGAGTAATGGTAGGGCTTGATTAACAATAAAATCCAGGAGTTTGTCGATGTGTAAATTAGAATTTAAGGCTGATAGAGTGCCACGCAAACTGGCTGCAACCAAGCGTCGACGCTCAAGTTCAGCCATCTCTTTATACGTAAAAATTTGATCTGATTGCTGCATAATTAAATTATAACGTACTCGATATTTTTTTTCGCCAAGTAATCTTATGACCGGATTTTCCCTGATGAGATTAAATGAATCGCACTGGCTTTAAACACTGCTAGAACAGTTTTTCCGACTTCTAACTCCATCTCTTTGACAGATCTGCTGGTTACCAGGGCAGTTAAAGAAAACCCGGATTGTAATTGAACGCGCATAAATGGCCCCTGATTGATAATTTGTGTAATATGGCAAGAGACATGATTCCGTGCAGAAGAAGGTTTTATCTCTTGATTTTCATTGAAAAGGGTTATGTCTTCTGGTCTGAGGCAAATATAGACCTGAGTTCCAAATGCTATATTTCCAACTGCTTCAAATATGGCATCACCAGCCTGGATTTGCAGTAGGTTGTTTTCAAATCCAAATATTTTCCCTGGAATGATATTATCCACACCCATGAAAGCAGCCACTTCAGGAGAGGAGGGGTGCGAAAATACCTCTTGCGTTTGACTGAGTTGATGGATTTTTCCATTTAACAAAACAGCCACCCTATCACCAATCGACAAAGCTTCTTCAAGGTCATGGGTGACATAGATACACGTTTGGTTGGTTTTTGTGAAGATATTTCGCAAGTCATCCAACAGTCCCTGCCGTGTTGGGTTATCCAGAGCGCTAAATGGTTCATCCATCAGTATTAATTCTGTTTCGAGACAGAATGCCCTTGCCAGACTGACCCGCTGCGCTTCACCGCCTGAAAGGACTTTGGCCTGTCGTTTTGCAATTGGAAGGATATGCAACTGTTCCATCCAATACTGTGCACTTTTGAAAATTTCCTTTTTATGAAGTCCTCGAAATTTCAAGCCGCTGGCAATGTTGTTTTCAACGGTATCGTTCAATAGCAGCGGAGATTGAAAGACCGTGCTTACTTTTCTGCGGAATTCCAAATCTGATAATTTATCTTGGTTCGAAAAATAGACATATCCACTGGTTGGTTTTTTTAAACCGGCCGCCACTTGAAGCAATGTGCTCTTTCCTGCACCGTTGGGGCCTAAAAGGACAAGAACCTCACCTTTGATTACGGTTAATTCAGCCACTTCAAGAATTCTTTTTTTGTCTGCCTGTACGATGATATTGTGAAGTTCAAGAAGGGTTGTCATAGGGTTATTGCCTGCGTTGTTGAATTGAGGTTAATCCCAGGTTTACAAGAAAAGCAATTAAGAGAAGGATGATACTTAATGCGATAGCGGAAGCAAACAAACCTTTACTCGTTTCTAGCACAATTGCAGTGGTAAGAACGCGTGTTGACCCCAATAGGTTACCTCCGACCATCATGGAAGCTCCTACCTCAGAGATTACGCTGCCAAAGGCGGCTATTAATGCTGCGATTAAGGGCAATCTGGCTTCTTTCCACAGCACAAGTACCATTTGCATTTTTGAGGCTCCCAGACCCAATAACTGGATCCGCAGTTTTGGATCCAACTGCTGCAACGCAGATAATGTCAAACCTGCTGCCATTGGAAACGCGATCAATACCTGGGCTATGACGATGGCTGAAGGAGTGTATATGAGATGCATAAATCCCAGCGGTCCATTTCTCCAAAGGAAGATACAAACCACGAGACCGACCACCACTGGTGGGAGGGCCATTCCGGTATTTATTATACTTATCCAAAATCGTCTTGTTGGAAATTTTTTCAAAGCCAGAAAGGTCCCGATGGGTAGACCAAAAATCAGGCTGATCATTGTTGCCAGCCCTGAAACTTCAAGCGAAAGCAGGGTGATCCGTACGACTTCCGGATCACCCTTGAACAGCAATTCAAACGCTTTCAATATCCCATCTAAAAGATTCTGCATTTCCTTTATTTTACTGCATCCTCAGCTTTACCAGCGTCGGCAATGAACAAAGCTTGGCCATATTGATCCACTCCAAATTCGGCGATCACTTTTTGTATCTCATCTGAAACCATCCAATCGGCAAAAGCTTTGGCCCCGTCATAATTGGTATTTGGCCATAATGTAGGGTTGACAGTAATGACATGGTAAATATTCAACAGGGCTTTGTCGCCTTCAAAAAGGATGTCGAGATCGAGGGTATCTTTCATGGATAAATAAGTGGCGCGATCTGTCAGCGTATAGCCAGCTTTTTCTGACGCAATCCGCAGGGTATCACCCATTCCCTGGCCGGTTACAAGATACCATTCCCCTTCAGGAGTGATCTCAGCGGACTTCCATAGTTTTAATTCAGCTTTGTTGGTGCCCGAGTCATCTCCACGTGAGACAAAAACGGATTTGGTATTACTGACGGCAGCAAATACCTCTTTGGTTGAAGTGAGGTCTTTGATTTTTGCAGGATCATCTTTTGGACCAACGATGATGAAATCATTGTGCATGACCAGATAGCGATCAAGACCATATCCGCCATCCATGTATTCAACCTCGGAGGAAGGGGCATGCACCAGCAATACATCTGCGCTGCCTTCTTTTCCCATCGTCAATGCCTGGCCGGTTCCGACCGCCACCATCTTGACAGTATACCCGGTCTGTTTTTCAAATAGGGGTAGTAGAACATCCAGCAAACCCGAATCGCGAGTGCTGGTTGTAGTTGCCAGAATGATCTCTGGATTGGCAGGGGTTGTTGGAACAACAGTTGCGGCTTCAGTAACTACTTCGGTCGCTACTTCAGTCGCAGGGGCAACTGTTGCAACCGGGGCTTCAGTTGCAGTTACACTTGCTGAAGTACACGCACTTAATAACAAAGAAATGACAAAAACTATACTGACGATCAATGTTGCTTTTTTTAACATATCATTCTCCTCTTATTATTTATCTGTATAATTGTACCTGTACAGTTAGAATAATAATATGTGATATTCTATACTTTTGTCAAGTATCCCTTTAGCAATAATTTAAAAAAGAACGCCAGAAAATCTGACGTTCCTTGTTTAGCGCTCGAAATAGATCGATTCATTATGAAGGATGAATCAATCATCTGTTTTCGGAATGTAATGCCCCTCAATCCACTCTTCTCCATTTTCTCCAATTTCTTTTTTCCAAACAGGTACAATTTCTTTTAACCGATTTATTCCATAACTTGCTGCATCAAAAACTCCGGTATCTCGGTGAGCGGCAGTACAACCGATTAGAACCGTTGGGGTTTGTGGCATTAGCTTTCCTATACGTTGCACAATAACGATTCCCTCGATATCAGGCCAACGCAAACGGATTTCATCCGCGATTTTTCTCATTTTTTCTTCTGCCATTGGTTTATAGGCTTCGTACTCCAGGAAATCCGTATTTCTCGCCTCTCTTGCAGTAACTCCACGAACTATTCCAGTAAACAATGCAGCCGCACCTGTGCTTGGTAAAGTGATCTTTTCAAGCAGGGCATCGATATCAAGTTTTTCTTCTGTTATTGCGATTACCAACGGGAATTCATTCATTTTTACTTCATTACCTCATTAACAATATCGCCGGATCTTCCCCCGTGTTTTTCGATAAGGCGAATGTTTTGAATGCACATCGTTTTTTCAACCGCCTTCGCCATATCATATATTGTCAGCGCCGCAACAGAAACTGCAGTTAAGGCTTCCATTTCAACACCAGTTTTGCCTGTCACTTTTACGGTTGCGGTAATTACTATTCCTGGCAACTGGTCGTTTATTTGCATATCTACGTCAACTTTTGTGATCGGAAGTGGATGACATAATGGTATTAACTCGGAGGTTTTCTTGGCTGCCTGAATCCCGGCAATTTGGGCGACGGTCAAGACATCACCCTTTTTCATGGCTCCAGCCTTGATCAACGCCAGTGTCTCGGGTTTCATCCGAATTTCTCCACAGGCGATTGCGATTCGTGTGGTTTCAGTTTTTTCACTGACATCCACCATTTTGGCGTTTCCGTTAGCGTCTATATGAGATAATTCCATTTTCAACATAATCCTTTGTAATGAATTAACCGCCAATTTGTGACATGCATCTTTTATCTGAACAACTATGCGTAACTAATTCATGTCCAATGGGTTTATTGGCAACGGCATTTTGGAGAAAAGAGGTTAAATCAGCACCGGATCGCAGGGCATCACGGATCGAGATTTCTTTATCCACTAATAAGCAAGATTTAAGACAACCATCAGCTGTTAATCGCAACCGATTACACTTCATACAGAAGTGATCACCCAGTGGAGAAATAAAACCAACTGTGCCGGTTCCTCCCGGGATTTGATAAGTACACTCCGGGCCACTATTGGCAGAGGAGTCAAGCTCTTCCAAGTTCAAGGAACTTAATATTTTGTGCATTTTTTGAGAAGAGAAGTATCGCTCTTCCACGGATGGTAATCCAGCTCCCCAATCTTCTTGATTCGCAACCGGCATTAATTCTATAAATCGAATATGCCATGGGTGAGTTATTGACAATTTGGCAATTGGTATGATTTCATCATCATTAAATCCACCGACAACTACTGTGTTGATTTTTATTGGAAAAAGTCCAACATCTTCTGCTTCAAGAATTCCTTGCCAAGTCTGTTGAAAATTTCCAAATCTGGTAATTTTTTTATATTTTTCAGAATCCAATGTGTCTAAACTAATATTGACGCGTTGTAGTCCTGCTTTTACTAACGATTTTGCCATTTTCCCCAGAAGCATGCCGTTTGTTGTAAGACTTAGATCCTTCAAACCAGGGATAATTGAAATTTTGGAAATAATTTCTAAAATATCTGGTCTGACAAGAGGTTCTCCACCTGTTAATCGTATTTTTGTAATACCTAAACCAATTGCTGCCTCTGCCAACCTGACTATTTCATTTGCCGTTATCAAATCTTTTTCATCAAGCCAGGTTACACCATTAATCGGCAGACAATATGCACATCTTTCATTGCATCTGTCTGTTACCGAAATTCGTAGATAAGTGATTTTTCGAGCAAAAGCATCAATAAGCATGTTATCCTCAGGTTTTCCTGGTACTAATTAACCACCGCTCACAGGAGGGAACAAAGCTACTTCGTCTCCGAAAGCTATTATTTGATCTTTTGTTGCAAATTCTTGGTTGATTGAGACGAGTATATTACTTGATGAATTCTTTATTTGAGGGTATTGATTGGATAATTCAGTTAGTAATGTAAAGACACTTACTGGTTCTGAAATTTCAATTACAATTTGTCTTTTTCCAATCCGTTCTTTTAATGTTGCAAATAATGTTACTTCAATTTTCATGTAAGCTTCACTTGAGTGAGGGATGTGATATCAGATACAGATTGTACTATTATTTATCTTTATCCAATTAATTGCAATACTTAATCTCAAGAAAAGAGCAAACGAATATTTATTAATCGGCTAGAATTACATTAACTAGCAAAAATTTTGTTTTTATTGGAAATGTTCATGGATGATGAATACTTATATCAAAAAATAGCTTCTGCGATTCGACGCGATATTTCGATTGGACTATATAAACCTGGAGACGAACTTCCATCCATCCGAAAACTCAAAGAATCCTGGCATTGTACAATAGGAACTATTCAACGCGCAATTCATAAATTAGAAGATGAAGGTCTGGTATCCAGCCATGTTGGGCAAAAATCAAAAGTTGTGGCCAATATCAACGTTCATCCTGCTGATTCATTGCGTCGTGCCAATCTGATTCATCGAGCCGAAACATTTTTGTTGGATACAATCACTTCCGGGTACTCTCCGACCGAAGCTGAAGATGCATTCCGACTCGCTTTAGCAAGATGGCGCAATGTTTCACAATCACAAAACATATTCAATCAAGAAACCCTGCGTTTTGCTGGAAGTCATGATCTTGCAGTGGCGTGGATCGCTTCTCATTTTGATGAGATTTCACCCGGATGCAGAATCCATTTAAATTTCTCAGGAAGTCTTTCTGGATTAATGGCATTGGCAGAAGGGAAAGCTGATGTAGCTGGATCGCATTTATGGGATACTGAAACAAACTTGTACAACCTGCCTTTTATAAATAAACTTTTTCCCGGAGATAAAATCGTTCTTATTACATTAGCCAAGCGTAGAATAGGTTGGTACGTAAAGCCTGGAAATCCAAAGGGTTTTACCGGCATTAACGATTTGATTCGAAAGGACATTCATTTTGTCAATCGAAATGTGGGTTCAGGCATTCGGGTCTATTTCGATTCAAAATTGAAAAGCTGTGGAATAAACTCAAATGATATTTTTGGGTTTGATAATCAAAAAATGACCCATACTGACGTCGCTATTGAGATAGTCGAAGGTCGGGCTGATGTTGGTTTGGGAATGGAAGCAGCTGCAAAAGCTCACAATCTGGATTTCCTTTTTGAGGATCTTGAAAGATACGATCTCGTAATAAGGCAAGAGCAACTAGAAAAAACTCCAATTAAAGATCTAATCGCTTGGTTAAAAAGCGAAAAACTTATCCAGGTGCTAGACCGGTTGGGTGGCTACGAATCAAGTGAAACAGGTAGTATTTATATAACGTAATCATCATTATAAAAATAGCATGAGAATTATTGCAAAAAAATCCCCCAAGCATGTAAGACAACCAACTTACTTTCGTTTTCTTTCAACAAAAACAAATCAGAAGCATCGGATTCTGATTTTACTTCCGTATTAAAATTGCCGCACTCTGATTCCTGGTTTTCAACTTGCTTTGACATTATGCCGATGCTTCATTATTTACATAGAGTAATAAGTGTAAAGCATATCATTCAGTCTTCTCTTTGAGTCCATTGCGTTTGTTTGATTAACTTAATGAATTAGGGGATATTTTTTCGTGCACATGTATAATTAACAAAATATGGACTCATCCAACCTGTAATTGTGGCATTCAGTGTGTTGGTTATTGTTGCAGAAAAAATATTTCGGCTGAGTGTTCTGAATTAGTGAGTTTCGGCCATGTCAAAAAAAGAACGCGAACAATTAAATAAACAAGAAGAGCGCCGATATATCGCAGAGGGGTTTCGAGGTATTCTCGCCGTCTTGAACTCCAATGAACCGTTGGAGGCAGTTCTTGATTACATTACTCTCTATGCTCGCCGCCTCTTGGGGGCGGATGCCGTAGCAATATATCGCTTGCAAGCTGATACCAATGTATTGAAAATTCAATCGTCGCATGGCCTAAGCAAGAAATTTCTGAAGCATTCCACTATCCTATTGGGGCAGGGAGCCACAGGTCAGGCAGTGATTCAAGGCAAACCGTTTGCCATCACAGATGTAAGCAAAGCGTTGGAAGTATTTGTCCAACCTGTCATGCCGGAGACAGTGACACTTTTACAGATTCTCTCCAAGAATTTTCGCTCTGAAATTTCAGTACCGCTCATAATTAAACAAGAAGTTGTCGGCGCATTAAATCTTTACTATGCTCAACCGCGATTTTTTGAACAAGATGAGATTGACCTTGCAGTTTCTTTTTGTGACCAGACTGCTTTGGCCATTGAAAATGCTCGGCTACGTGAACAAACAAAGGATGAAGCAATTGCTGCTGAACGGAATCGTATTGCACGCGAACTGCATGATTCTGTTACTCAAACTATATTTTCTGCTAATTTGATAGCCGAGGTGTTACCGACTATTTGGACTCGAAGTTCAATTGAAGCCCAGCTTGGACTGGAAGAATTGCATAAACTCACTCAAGGTGCTCTGGCTGAGATGCGCACATTATTGCTCGAATTAAGACCAATCGGTTTGATCGAAACTCGATTGGAAATATTAATCCAGCAATTAGCTCAGGGAATTTCAGGGCGAATTCGTACAAATATTCAAGTTCATATTGAGGGTGAAGCTGTTCTGCCAACCGAAGCAAAGCTGGTTTTTTATCGCATTGCCCAAGAAGCTTTGAATAATATGGCCAAACACTCTGACGCTGACAAGGTGGAAATTGAGTTAATATCTGTTCAAGCTTTTCCCTCAAAAAAACGCAAAAACGAAAACATTGCCCAGCAACAATATTCCCAATCCGTTTTTATGTCGATCCGAGATAATGGACGTGGATTTGATCCCAAATCTGTGCTTGGTGAACATCTGGGATTGGGAATTATGCAAGAACGCACAACCAATAATCAATTTTCATTTTCTTTATGGAGTGAACCAGGTAAAGGCACCGAAATCTCACTTCTCTGGCCCAAGCTTAATGAGTAGAGAAGTGAAGAGTGATCTCAAAAAGAAACGATCCTTGTTATAATCGCTGGCGGAAATGATATGGATTGTAGCAGCCTAGGATATTTTATTGTCATTTAAAGATTTAGTATTGATTGGTTAAACGGAAAACAGAAAAGAAGCCGTTTGACTCTATAATCGAAAGTAACTAATTGTTGTCTATATTAATGAAGAAGACATGTGGTTCGATTGTTAAATGAAAATTTTAAAAGTAAAAAAAGGTTATGATTAGCTCGGTGCTGTGCTAATAATATCTGCCAATTGCAAAATAGCTTTTAAAATTCAACATTGTGAAAAAGAGAATAGTAATAAAACCGCTCCAGGTTTTGATTATTTCAGGTTAGCAAAACTCCAATTCTGGAGCCCAAATAATTCACTTGAAAGGGAAATTTCTATGGATGTTCCGCCTATTTCTCATCCTGCCTGGAAGAATATCGTTTCTGGTAAAAATAGATTTCAATTCAAATTCCTTGGCACCCAATTCCTTATGAGGTATTTATCTCTCAGGGTGGAAAAAGATTCATCATCGGATACAATCCAAAGTTCTGCTCAAGAACTGCATGATATTTTTGTTCGAAATGCTGACTTGGCTTCTGTACAGCGCGATCTATTCCAAATATTTGGTAAAGATTCGATAAGTGGATATATGTACGACATAATCGAGGTCAAGGCTAAGATCACTCACGGCGAGAGGTTATTGTTAGCTGGTGATGAGAGTCTTTTAAAACAATTACCGGTCGGAAATTGGATTGGAGGATCAATCCCATACTTTATGACTGACCACGGGGGTGTGTTTACACGTCAAAAAATTTATGTTACCGAGTTGCCTGAGTCGGTTTCCAAGATTTCTATTAAAATCTATAACCTGCAAACTCTTAAAGATATTTATTCAGAGATGCCCCCAAACGGTTTTAGTATCATCATCATGCCATGTTCATCTAAAACTCATCTTGAATTCGCGCTGCATGCTCCTCAGTTTCAGGGTTTTGGGCAAAGGCCTTTGATTGGATGGGTTTCAGGCGTTCACCTCGATGATTTAGGAAAAATCAACCCCAAAGTGTTTAATGGTCAGACGCAAGACATCTTGGAAGATGGAGCAATTGTCATGCATGCATCCTTGCCCTCCACCCAACTTGCCGAGATCGACTATCTTAATATCTTTGAGCCTGGCAACGACGATACGATCACATTCCCAAAAGATGGTTTCCTGGTGAAAGAAGCGTATATCAATGGAGTTAAAACCAATTTTGCAGATTATGTAACCCGTCTCAATCTAGACACAAGACTTCCACTTGTTGCCGATTATTTTGGCGCCATGGTGAATGTAAGCTTTCAAAAGGTGGATATAGAAAACCAGGAAGTTAAGTTTTATGCACCCGTTTTTGCGGGTGTATCTTATAAACATGCCAAACCTTTTGAAAGTTATATTTCGCAATTTAATGCAAAATTGCCAGAACATTTAAACAAACAACCGGTTTTTTCCTGCAACTGCGTATTGAATTATGTATATTCAGAATTAGAAGGGAAAAAAACAGGAGCGATTACAGGGCCAACCACATTTGGTGAAGTAGTTTATCAACTCTTGAACCAAACAATGGCCTATTTAACCATCACAGATCTAACTTCCAAAAAACACACCTAAATATCCTGTATACAATTAGCTAAACTATGCACAACCATTGTGAAAATTATTTTTCCAAATAGAGAGTAGAGGAAAAAAGCGCAGAAACCCTCACTTCAAAATATGTTTTTTGCAACAAGATTTACTGCATTGGCGGGCTTCTGGACGATAATTGTTTATTAAGGTTGGAAGCATCTGTTCAATTCCATTAATCCTTTGGCCGACCCTCATCAGTTGGGCTGCATTCTTTTATTCTTGGAGCCAATCTCAAAAGATTGCACAATGGCCTCGTCCAAGTGTTCACAGGCGTTATCTTGAGCGGTTTGCATATCTGGCTTCATTCCACGCTGAAATTGACTGACACCATCTTCATCATTAAGGGAATCTTCATATTCATTATTGCATGGTTTAACACTGCCCAGAGCGGCTAACTGCCTCTTCCACTTTTTACTGAGTTTCAAAGCTAAAATATCCACTTTATATTGAACACGGAAACAGTAGCTGGAGAAAGACCAGCAAGCTTTACAACATCAATAATTGAAATTGGACTTTTGGTTTCCATATATTGGCTCTCAAATTGATTTTGTCATTTACAACCCGCAATAATGGTAGGAAGGTTTTCAAATAATGTCTAGAAAAGCACGGAATAATTACAAAGTCAGTATTCAGTTCTGTTCAGTTCTGCGCCAACAGAATCTCGGAGTTCAGGTCCACGACTTATCTTATACTCCCCAGCGCATCGCCGAGGAAGTAGCCGGTTTGGGTTTTATCCACCCGTAAGATGCCGTTGAAACCTGTGAAGGTGGCTCCGGTGAAGGCATACACGGCAACGTGGTTTGAGGCGTGCCTACGCTGTCACTCACCGCGATACTGAAACCCGTGAAGATGGACACTTTAACCGCGGAGGCAAGAGCGCATAGAGATCACACTTTTTCAAAAAGGTAAGAGCTTATGTGCTTTATTTTCAAGTTCCAGAGTAGACTAACATCGATGAATGTTGGTAGGAAAAATGATCGTGAAATCGACATTTTTCACTAATACTTCGCTCCCGATGTTGAATCTGAACTTTCCTAATCGCTTCTGAGGTTAAGCTTTCACCAATCAAGAATCTGTTCGTTACTTGAGATTACGAGAGAACCATCCGGCATCCGGCTGAATTGTTTTATATAATTCCAACCTAGCCAGGCTTCTTCAGGATTGCAGTCATGTCCCTTTCCATCTGCAAGCGAATAATTGTAAAGGTTTAGCGGCTTTGGATCATTTGAGAAAAAGCGATGTGTCGTATATTTCCGGTTAGGATATCTCGGGTTTGGATAATACTCCTCAACCACATCGCCGCGCACACCGACTCCACAGCTTGCAGGCTCGTCGATATAAGGCGTCTGTTTGCAGGTGATGTTGTTGTATGATTTCCAAAAGTCGTATTGTACCTGCTGGCCGCTGCCTCTGACCGCCGGATATTCTATATCGCGGGTGCCGTAGGTATACCAGACGGGCATGCGGTAATCGTAATCCAGTTTTTTCTTTCCGGCGATGGCGAATGGCCTGGTATTGCGGTCCTGACAGAATCTTGTGTTGTCGGCGCAAATCGCGGCTATAATCTCCGGGTTAGTCATTGCGAATACCTGAGACATCGCCGACCCGTTTGAAAAGCCACCAATATACACTCTGGTCTCATCTATGGAATAGGTCTTCTTCATATATCTAATCAGCGCATTGAGATAGCTGACGTCGTCAAACTGGTTAGCCGCCATATCCTGATTCCAGCCCCATCTGGACGTCGCCCAAGGGTATACCAGGATAAAGCCGTTCTTTTCTGCAATTTCATGCATCTTAATCGTATTGCAAATGTTACCCGGAGTATCCGCACCGCCGTGATTGAAGAGCATAAGTGGGACTTTCACTTCAGGATGGGTCTTTACGCTTTCAGGAATAAATTCGAACCAGGTATGGCCGATGCTGTCATTATCGCCCAACTGCGTATCGTTTTCGTGAACTATAAATTTATAATTGTCGCGGACTGTCCTTGGCCCCATATCGCCGTAATCGCATGAATTAGGCCTGCAAACCTTGGAGAAAAGTTTCTCCCAGCCATATCTTATCGTGTCTGCGTCCAGCTTCTCCTTTTTACCGTCGGCAATATATACAACTTGGGCATCGTTCACGCTGTTGTAAAAAAAGCCATCACCCTCGCGGTCGATCTTGTTTAGCCTCTTTAAGAAATCCGTCGCGTTTTTGTCGGCATTCCATAGTATCGCGGAAACCGCGGCACCGACGGAGGCTGCCTTCGCCTTCTCTGACATTTTTCCGCCGATGGTGAGGATGCCAGCCATATTGGCGGGGTTGCATGCAGCAAGCGTATGCAGCATGGAAGCACCGGTGCCGACACCCATGAAATAACGGGCGTTGTGCATGTTGTGGTAAATACCGCAGTCATTCATGTCGGGTTGATAATTAAACAGGCTTACCATTTTCGGTAGATCCGTAAGATCGTCCCGCTGCGTTTCGTCCAAATCCCAATTCCATTTGCCATTTAAAGGGTTGGGAAACAGCATTACAAATCTTTGTTTGTTGGCAAGCTCACAGAAGTCGGCATTAGCCAACAGTGCCGAGATGTCCTCTTCACCTTCGTTCTCCCGAAGGATTGTGATCAGCGTATTTTCATAACAGCTTAGCCTGTCACCATCAGGATACAGAACATACATACTCCTGCCAAGTTCACTATATTCAATAAAATCCAGTTTCATTGTTATGCTCCCTGATTATTGGTTTTTCAATGCCACATAGGCGAGATCACGTATAGTAGGATGTATTTCGCTATAGGCTGTTAGCATGCCCAAAATTTCGTGAGCATAAAAAATACTGATGTGATTGATCGGGTCTATCAGGGCATATGCTCCGGCGGCGCCGTCCCAGCCAAACTCGCCCACCGGGCTCTTTGAAGAAGAGCCATCGATCAGTGTACGAACCCCTAGACCATATCCATAGCCGACTTTTCCGCTTTTTTTGAAGTCCTCAAGTTGCTGATCTGTGAGCCAGTTCTTGCTCATGTTGCGGATAGATTCAGTCTTGAGTATTCTCGCGCCAGTTGCACCTACACCATCGTTTGCCAGCGCGTCGAGAACCATACTGTACTCATCCACTGTGCAAGTCAAACCTGCGCCACCACTTTCGTATATGTCGGATAGGTTGAAGATCATTCCGCTGTGTGGGGCAATTACTCCCGTATTCATATCCCGCATATACTGAGCGGAAATATGATGTTTTTCACTTTCTGGTACCCGAAAATACATTTCCGTGATGGCGAGTGGGTCGAAAATATTCTTTTTCAGATATTGACTGAAAGTCATTCCACTCACGACCTCTACAACAGCAGCCAAGATGTCATGACCAAGCGCGTATGAATAACGAGTGCCCGGCTCGCAGATGAGCGGCATTCGGGCGATCGCCGCGATCATTTCACGGGTACCTGCCTTGTTGCCAGTCTCGCGTTGTTTCTCTTGTATTGTCTCGGAAGCCACATCGTAAGATAATCCCGCCGTCATAGACATCAGGTCGTGAATTAGTATCTTGTTTTTTGCCGGTACCAGTGACGAGGTCAGAATGGGCCATTTAAACGGCCACTCCCCAATAACAAAATCCGTTGCAACCCACATATCGGCAAATTCAGGCAGGAATTTTTCGAGTGCATCATAAAGGCCGATTTTGCCTTGCTCAATCAATTGCATCACCGCCGTCATCGTGATGATTTTTGTGCAGGAATATACTTCATAAAGATCGTTTTTAGACACCGGTACATTCAGCTCATAGTCGCTGTGACCAATCATTTGACGGTATACCGTTTTGTGTTCTTTCATGAGCTTGAAGTCCAAGCCATGAACCCCATATGCCGCTTCCAATGTATTCAGATATGTTGTAAGCTTTGTAAAGTCCATACCACTCTTCTCTCTTAGCTCTGTTTCCTGTGAGAAATCATCCAGTCGAGTATGCCGTATTCGTTGTGTAAGACCAACACCCAACTTTTGTGATTTGCCTCGCGTATCTGTGCGTCGGTCATGTTCGGAGAAGCGACGATGTCGTACTTCTCCAACTCTTCTGTCGTAAAGAGTGTAAAATTAACGTCTCTTTGACCTTCAACCCACAATTTGCTGCAAGCGCGCAGGATATACGCGTGGCGGTTAGC
Organism: Anaerolinea sp.; assembly: GCA_013824385.1. The sequence goes on along the minus strand of PNNU01000002.1, from coordinate 10,440 downwards.
CTGATGATCAATATACGCCGAGGCAATATACACAGGTACAGAAGGCCAGTTGGCAAGCAATGGAAAACTGTCACCATTCATGCTTGGACATATGGGAACGGCCGCTGCGAACAGATCTGGTGCGACAGATACCGTGGTGATGACACCTGCGCCACCCAAACTCATGCCAATGGCATACACGCGCTCTGCATCGACCCTGCCTTCCTTAATCAATTTCCTTATCAGATCACACACACGACCCACATAGTCTCTATTCCAGCCTCTGTCGCCCATGCCGATATCCGTATCTGCTCCGATGCATACCCTGAACGGGTCGCCGTGAGACATCATCTTTGCAAACATCTCTTGCATATTCATGCCGTAATCGGGAGCCTGGGGCGCCAAGACGAACATATCTGGAAAGCGCTCTGCCAGCTTGATTGCGCCCAGTGTGCCGGTAAGCTGCAGCAGATTATCGGTTCCGCATTCCCCGCCGCCATGCAGAAACAAAATCAACGGGCGGGGTGAATGGGCTTTCGGCTCGTACATACGGTATACCACGTCACCTTCGTTATAGATGCCGAACAACTCCTCGTTCTTTACAGCAACCTTGTTGATCGTATTCCTGTTGATGATAAGCCCTGCCGCCTCAATCGAGAAATCCGCACAAAACAAAAACGGATCGAACGTGATGAGTGTGTTCCCTTCGATGATCTCGACTGACAACACTCCCTTATTCGGGATGGATTTACAGCAATCTACAAAGCATCCCTTAAGCGCTATATCCTCACGGTTGATTTTTTGCGTCAAGCATTCAATCCGAACTGATTCCAACATCTGTCCGAAATCGCCTATAAATGTATTCGCTGTAATTAATCCGTGCGTACTCATGTCATTTTTCCTCATTGTATTCCATGTATTTATTACCGTCCGAGAACATATCCTGCAGTAGCCACGACATATAACGTGATATCTGTGCATAATGGTCGGTGATATACATTACGTTGTCGAACTCTGATACCTGATAGTTATATACAAACCTGCAAAACCACTCCATCGAGATATAAAGTTGGTCGTTGCGGTAAATAGCTTCGCACAGCATTGACTCGATTCTGTTGTCAACCACACAGCCTATGCAGCCTTCAGCAAATTGGAAGGTTCTGCCGTCTGGCAGCGTCAGCCTTGCTGAAACACCACTTTCCAGCAACTCAAGATTTGCGCCGAAGGTCTCTGCTATGAAACCAAGCGGTACGCAAAGGTAACTTCCACGAACAATCTGTCCGCCGTTAAGGCCGTGGTACTTGAATTTTTCCCATCTGAGAATCTCGACCCCTGTCGATACAATTTTGTTGTTCACCCACGCCTTGGAAGCATGTTCGGCGATCGCGATAGCAAAGTTGTCGCTGCTGTTATCACAGATCGTTTCATAATGCGTGAGACTGCCGTCTTTGTTTTTTCTAACACCAGAGAACATGTAATCCCATACCATCTCGGCGTCGTCAAACGTCTGACCGTGATCACGGTTCCTGACATCCATCAGGGTAACGTTGGCTTTTTGACCCTTGAAGAACGCCAGGTTTTTTTCTCCGGAAATCCGTATCTGTGGCATGCCATTCGCTTCGTTTACCATGCACCAATATTTGATATTGTTGAGTACCACCGCGCGGTCGTCCTCACCATAATGCGGAGGTGTCTTGTCATGCTCCAATCTTGACTGCCAGACATCCAGCGCTCCCCCTTTATTGATGACCTTACCGTGGGGGGTGAAAAGCAGGTAGGAGTTCGTCGGGCAACCCGAGCCGGCGGCTCCGGCAAAGAGGTTTCCACAATACCTCGCCACCTGACAGGTCATCACGTTTCCCATTGACATGCCTTGCATGTATAAGCGCCCTTCATCTATATTGTATTTTTCCTTCAATAATGACAACAAGGCTTTTACGAACTTCACATCGTGGAAATCCTCCACTTCACCGGTTGGTCTGTTAAGCGTCGGGAAACCCTTGGGTACAGGCTTCGTAATCTCATCAACCTTACTTGGATCGCATTCGATCATCCACATCCTGTTATCATGCGCATCAGGAAAGACGCAAATGAAGCCTTCTCTGTCCGCAACGTGCGTCCAGGATGTGTAGATGGACTGCCCCCAACCGGTCATCAGCCCGCCGTGCATGGAGAATAGAAGAGGCGTTTTCTTATTCGGGTCATAGGTTTCAGGCACGTATTCATACCATGTATCTTCAACATTGTCGTCGGTGATGCAACCATGATATTCAATCAGTTTTTCAGGATATACCTGTGAATTATTGCCGTTTTCATTGACGACCATAGCGCTGCCCTTTATGGCTTCAGGCAGATAATCTCTGTTGGCATCATTGGGCTTTCCAGCCAGCAATACTATTTTCCCATCCACTTTTAGACCCGACCTTTCTAACCTGTTAAACTGCTGGTTTAATGAGAATCATTCACTGTTCTCCGCTTTATGCACTTAGGCTTCTAAATTCTTGAAGTCATCCGGAAAAGCCTTGTCATAGAGCAAATCCTTGATTAAATCCGCCATGAAAGTGGACAGTTCCACAAAGTGGTCGGTGATATACACCACTCCGTTACACGTGGACACCTGTAGATTTAGCAGATGCCGACAGAACCATTCTACGCTTACATGCAATTTGCCGTCACGGTGCAGTGCCTCACAATACATGCTGCGAAGATCATCGTCTATCACACAGCCAATACTTCCCCGGGCAAACTGTAGTACCCTGCCGTCTTTTAAGGTCACCACCGTACTCAGCGTGTTCTCGCTGGGTTCGTACTTAGCATTGAAGACTTCACACAAAAACGACAGCGGTACGCAAAGATACTCACCCCTGACTTTTTGGCCTCCATCCAGGCCATGGTACTTCAGCTTCTGCCAATGGATGGCGGAACCGCCCATTTCTACGAGGCTGTTTTTAAACCATGCCATGTTGCAACCATCGGTCAAGGCGATGGCAAACTTGTCACCCGTGCGGGGAATCAGGGTATCGGTGTGGGTGATTGTTCCATCCGTCTCACGTCTGGTGCCGGAGAAGAGGTAGTCCCAATAAAGGAACGCTTCATCGAGGGTCTGTCCGTGGTCGCGGTTCTTGATATCCAGATAAACAAGATCGGCTTTTTTGCCGTGATAGAATGCAAAATTGTTCTCACCAACGATACTGATCTGCGGGATGGGATCGCACTCGTTGATCTTCATCCAGTAAAAGCGGTTATATTTGTTGACAACAAACTCACTGTATTGTTTCCCAGGTGGTGTACCGTTTTTCTCCGGTCTAGACTGCCAGACAGCAAGGTGGCCGGCTTCATTTTTGATCGAACCATCCTTGTTAAACAACATATCCGGCCGGGTAGGGCCACCGGAACCTGCCGCGCCTGCCAGTATATTGCCATAATAACGGGCAAATTGGGAAGTCATCAGGTTACCCATGGACATACCCTGCATGAAGATGCGGCCTTCGTCGATGCTGTACTTTGTCTTCATCAACTCAATGAGTCCGAGCAGGTAATTCATGTCGTGATTATCTTTCATGTTATTCGGTACCGTCTGTATCGGCAAGTCGGGTGCCGTGGCAGGATCAAAGTTATCAAACACACCCTTTACTGCCCACATTCTCAGAGAATGCGCATCGGGGAATACGACGATAAAGCCCTCTCTGTCAGCCACCAGCGTCCAGGAGGTGTAAATCGCATGCCCCCAGCCGGTCATGAGGCCGCCGTGGTTGCCAATGACCAGCGGCACTTTTTTCGCAGGATCATAGTTTGCAGGCACATATTCATACCATGTGTCCATAAGACCGTCGGCTATCACGCCGTGGCATTCCTTCAACCTTTCTGGATATGGCTGAGAGTTGTTGCCATTTTCATTGACGACTATATCACTGCCTTTGATTGCTTCGGGCAGATAGGTCCTATTGTCATCATCCGGTGTGCCCGCACGCAGTTTCACTTTGAAAGTCATGATGTTTTCTCCTTATTATTCATCAATCTCAGGGATCTTTTCATAATCTGGCAGCTTTCCACCGCTGCCAAGCAGATCCTTGATCAAGTCCGCCATGTTGGCAGAGAGAACTGAGAAGTGGTCCGTCACATAAACAACTTCATCGCAATACGAAACGTCGAGGGTAAACAGATAACGACAGAACCACTCAATTGAAACCAGTAACTCACCGTCTCTGTGCAACGCCTCACAGTACATACTGCGGAGATTGTCATCTATTACGCAGCCGATGCTTCCCCGGGCAAATTGCAATACCCTGCCGTCTCGAAGAGTTATCACCACAACCAGCGTGTCTTCACCAGGCTCATACTTCGCGCCGAACGTCTCACTCAGGAAGGATAGCGGTACACAAAGATACTCGCCTCTGACCTCCTGGTTGCCGTTCAGGCCGTGGTATTTAAGCTTCTGCCAGTAAACCGCCTTCGTCCGCATCGGTACGACATGGTTGTTTCGCCATGCGTTGTCGCAGTCCTTTGCGACCGCTATTGCTAATTTGTCTCCCCTGCGCGGGAAATTGGAATCGCTATGGACGATAGTTCCATCGGTTTTTCTGCGCACACCTGAAAACATGTAATTCCAGACCAGAGATGCGTCATCGAGTGTCTGACCGTGGTCGCGGTTCTTAATATCAAGATACGTCACGTCTGCTCTGCTGCCCTTATAGAAGGCAAAATTGTCTTCCCCGACAATGCTGATCTCAGGAACAGGGTCGCAGTCATTGATTTTCATCCAGTAATAGCGGTTGTACTTATTGACAATCAGCGAATCATTCTCATCAGGCGGAATATTGTTCAATTCCGGTCTTGACTGCCAAATGTCAAGGTGCCCTGCCTTGTTCTTTATCCTGCCTTGTTCGTCAAAAAGCAATGAGAGGAAGGTAGCGCATCCGGAGCCAGCCGCACCTGCCAGAATATTGCCGTAGTTGCGGGCGAACATCGATGTCATCAGGTCCCCCATGGACATGCCCTGCATGAAGATACGCTCTTCATCGATATTATATTTGCCCTTCATCTTTTCGATGAGCGCAAGAGCCATCTGAGCGTCATGGTTGTCTTTGATGTCTGCAGGGGTTTCGGGCAACTCTCCAGGAGCCTCTTCATTTTCCTTCTTTTCATCGTCCATGCGCCATTTGCCCCATTCCACACTCCATATGCGCTTGCTGGAGGCGTTTGGGAAGGCTACGATGAAACCATGTTTTTCCGCCATGATGGTCCAGGAGGTGTAGATCGCCTGGCCCCAGCCGGTCATAAGACCACCGTGCATGGATACGATAAGAGGCGTTTTCTTTGCCGGATCGTAGCTTGACGGCACATATTCATACCACACGTCGACCATCCCATCAGAGGTCAGCGCTTCATTGAATTCTTTGAGCCTTTCAGGGTAAGGCTGTGAATTGTTGCCATTTTCATTGACAACGATATCGCTGCCCTTGATCCTTTCGGGCAGATAATCCCTATTGTCATCATCCGGTGTGCCGGGGCGTAGCAGTAAATTTTCCTTTTTCATGAGTATTGCCTTTCTTGTTTTCAACCGATCACTCGGTCAGCCTCTTATATGTATCTTCAATTTCCAGCCAATCAATATACTTTTTGATGTGCCTGTTGCAGTATTCCCAATTGTGGGCACCGTGGTCAATGACTTCAACAAATTCGAGTCCCATTTCGCGGTATTTATTCATGAATTCCATGTTGCCCAGATAATGGGTATCTTCCTGCCCGGTGGCGATATAACCCTTCGGGAATTTCTTGCCGGCGGCCTTCTGCTTCATGATCATGTAGCTGATATCGTCTTCGGTGTTAACAATATTGGCCTTGCAGCCAAAAGCCATGGCAAACATGAAGAAACTGTCTGTATTGTCTTCCTTATCAGGAAGAAAGTCGGCGGCATTCTTCACACCTGAAAACAGCCCAAAAGCCGCGAATTGTTCAGGGTCTCTCAGCATCCACTTCAGAGAGCCGTAACCTCCCATTGAAAAGCCTGCAATGTAATTTTTTGCAGGGTCCTCAGAAAGCGGGAACAGGTGCCGCACCACCTGCGGGGTCTCAATGGAAAGCTGAGTGAAATACTTGAAGTTACCATGCTTTGTGTCCATGTAACCGGAACAGTATGTTCCGCTGCACACCACTGCAATTCCTGCCTCGGCAGCATATAATTCAATCGCCGTATAACGCTGCCAGTCGGTGTAATCAAACCCGCCGCCGGACTGCAGCCATAAAACAGGATATTTGTATCCTTGCGGGCGATCTGCCAGCGAATGGCCCCATGTGTTTTCAGGGATAATGACATTCACGCCAACTTTTGTCCGCAGTGCTTGAGAGTAGTAATAAAGTCTTATATTAGCCATATTAAAGCGTCTCCTCTTCCGCACATGCCCATCTGATGGCCTTGGGCAGACTTTGCTGTTGGCTGAAGCTGTCGGCACCGGACGGTATCTTTGTAAATTCCGCCGCTGCCTTCAACTTGTCCGCAATTGCGGCACTTTCACCGATACGGCTTTCATCTTCCCGGCATAGAAACAGGAATTTATTCTGAACGGGACGATTTGCAAGAGCGAACAGATCATTATCGCTGCCTTCGAACTGCTCAAGGTCACCGAATACTGCTGCCAACGAAGCTGAATCGTGGTGAATATCAGTTTCTTCACCTGCCAGAGCTTTATTAATAATGGCGCCCATATCAAGGATGCCGTCGATGGAGAAAGCCTTGCTGAATATATCCGGATGATGCATCATGGTCTTGACAGCACCGTATGCGCCGGTGCCGACACCGCCGATCCAATTGTTCGCAGGGTCTGAAGAGATCGGAAACAGGTTACGGCAAATACTAAGCAGCTCATTGCTGATAAAGGTTTCATACTTCGGCCCGTATACCATGTCCGTGCCCAATGCGTGTTGCACGTCCGGTGCAATGATAAATATCCCATTCTCCGCTGCGCAGCGCTCGGCAGGAGTCTGTTGCCAGTCTACAGCCGCTCCGCCCGAATCGTGTAAAAGCAGCAGTATCGGATATTTTGTTTTATGCTCTTTGTCGTCCAGTTGCAGCTTGACCATCTCCGGAATGAATATGCGGGCAGCGAACGAACCGCACATAACCACCGATAATGCATTGAATTCGAAAAAAGCCATAATCCCATCCTCCTGCAAAAATAACCGTGCCTGTGTTTAATACGGATTTCCACCTTTTTCATCAAGGCCAAAGAAATCCAGAGCTTCTTGTATCGCCAGGTCCCAAAAGCGCCATTCGTGTTTGTAACCTGGCAACTCAAACCAGTGAGCTTCAAGGCCGATCTCATGAGCATGCTTTTGAAATATCTTGTAAAACTCGTAAAGCATCACGTCTTCCTGGCCGCATGCAAACATCAACCGCGGCAGCGTCTCTGTCTTAGCAAGTTTATCGAGGATCGCCCAAACGTTTTCGTTGGAATTTAGGAACGCCTCCAGTCCTCCGGCGTTCATGAGGGTGGCTCTCATTCTTTCGTTGTTAGTGTTGAGCATTGGGCACTGGTTATCCGGACCCATGGATGACATGTCCATAGGTGTTGCGGACAGTACTGCGGCAGCAGCGAATTTTTCGGGGTGGTTGACTGCGTATTTAATTGTGCCGCGGCCGCCCATGCTCAGACCGGCAACGAAATTATCCTCACGCTTGTCAGACACAGGAAGCCAGCCGTAGATTAGCGGCATCAGTTCTTCGGTGAGGAAATCGTACATCTTATAACCGAGCATGAAGTCGTTCCAGTTTGAGTAATTGGAATTCAACGCTGACGGCATGACCACAACTAGGTTTCTTTCGGCAGCATACATTTCAATATTCGTTTTACGTATCCAGTCTGTATGGTCTCCGAATGTACCGTGCAGCAGCCAGAGCACCTTGTACTTATGATCGTTTCCATAAAACTGGACAGGTGTTAGCTCCCTGGGTTTATCCGGAAGGACGACAGTTATTTGGGTATTGTTTTTCAAGCATTCGCTTTCAAAAGTGTATTCTAGAATAGACATTTGATCCTCTCTACCTAACAATCATTTCTTATCCAACGACTCTTACATGGAGAGGTATAACGCCTCCCCCGATAAACACGAGTTTATGCTTATATGATGCGGCAGAAAAATGGCAGCAAGGGTAATCCGGCGCTATTGTAAACATTATCTGCGCAATAAGGGTGCCGACAGAATTCAACCACAACGGTCCCTTCCGCTTCAAACTCCGGCGAGGAGATCTGCATTACGTTATCATACACATTGACTTTCAGCTTGTTCACGACGGTATTGTTTATCTTCACGTCTACTGTTTGAGGATGATCGCCGCGGCATTCAAGGCCGCCACCACAGTTGGCAAACCAAATGGATATCGTCGAACCATCTCTTTTACAGCCCTCAACTGTCGGGGAATCTGCCAGGATCGATCGCCCGTAGACTTTGGATAGCGCTTGAAGACCAAGCCTAATGCCAATGGGTTTCTTTTTCTTCGGGTGGATATCGTAGCGCATGCCAACGTCCATTGAGCAAATGAGCCATACCTTATCCATTGTTATCGTCAGGTTTTCCTGAATGGCGCGTATGGGTACGAAGTCCAACGGCTCGACCATGCATTCGAAGGAAGACAGCTGTACTAAAATAAAAGGCAGTTCATCATGCCACAAGTCTCTCCAGTTGACGATCATTTCATGCAAAAGCTCCTCGTAGAGATCCACAAACAGCTCATCCGATTCGCCCTGATACCAAATTACGCCGTTAACGGTATAGGGAACGATGGTCTTAAGCATAGTTTCATATAGCCCGCAGGGCCGAAACGGAGAATAGACTGACAGACGTAGAGTGTTCATTTCTTCCATGGTGTTCATCATGGACTTATCAAGATGGATGGGCGCAAGATTGGGCACGCTGTTATTTATGGGCAACGCATCGATATTCTTTTGGAGAGCCTTGAATCGTTCAAGCTCGGTATCACGTTCTATCTTCGATTGAGCTTTTTTTGCCTCGTCGAGGAAGAATTTCAGACGTCCGGTCAGGTATTCTTCTGCTACGAACACACTGGCGGAGATTCCGCCCCATGTGCAGTTGATAATGCCGACTGGTACGTTCAGCGTTTGAAAAAGCTTTTCTGCAAAATAGAAGCCCACTGCGGTGAAATACAGAGCCTCTTTGCCGCATGCCTTCCTCCACAGCCCGACCTTGGAATAATCTCTGTCATTTTCCTGTCCAGGGTAGGATATTTTTGGTACTTCAAAACAGCGGATATCCGCATTGTCTGTCTTTGCGGCGCTGGTTGCATCTGCGTCATCTCTGAGCAGAAATTCCATATTGGACTGGCCACTCGCAAGCCACACCTCACCGATAGCCACATCGTAAATGGTTATCTCGCAGCCATCCGAGGATATTTTGAGGGTGTAATCCGTTCCTGCTTCCATCGGGGGGAGGAAAGCCTTCCATTCACCATTTTTCGTTACTGCGAGCGCACTTTCGCCAGCAAGCTGTATCGTTATCTCGCTGACCTCGGCTGCCCGTCCCCAAATGCACACCGGCGTCCTGCGCTGCAGAACCATTCCATTTTGAAAGATCAACGGAAGTTTTATATCGTTCACCTTATTTTTCTCCCTGTGCATAGAATACTTTTTCTTTTCCGCTGTTTGAATACGTGATGTAAAAGTTCTTGTCCTTAAAATCTGCATCCAGTCTTGCAAAACATGCGTCGTTTGTCCATGTGATGGTCAGTGTACCGTCGGACTGATCCTCGCCGATTTTCACCTCTCCGTTAAAAGCGGGATGGGTGTTGCGGAATTGCATGATCTTATACATGTCTTGAAGCATCGGTTTGGTTACAACCTCGGCAATCTCCGCCTCGGTATAGGTGTGGCGATTAATGCTTCTGGGTTCCTCACCGCGCTTCAGCGCTTCGATATCGTTTTCTCCGGCGAGTAAACCCACATAATAAACCTGGGGGATTCCCGGGGTAAAGAACTGCACTACTCGGGCTAGAAGATACGCCCTGTCATCACAGTTAAGGGCGGAATAGTAGGTACATCCCAACTGATATCTCTGGGCTTGTTTGCCCGAGGTCTTGATCATGATGCCCGGATATTTCAGGTACGGTTTCGCTGAAAGTGTGATCTCGTCAACCTTCTCTCTGACATAGTCAATTTCTTCGTCCGTCAGCAGCCCAACGACATCCACGACGCCGATGCCGTCATGAGTATCAAGTGTGGTGAACTGCTTGCGCGGACAGATATTCAACCAGTGGATCAGCCTGTCTGTTCTTTCGGTCATCAGACCATGCAGAAGCAGCATCGGCAGCGCAAAATCGTATACCCAGTATCCCTTCTCAGCCATCTTGAGCTGGATGAGATAATTTTCATGTATCTCAGGCAGCATCTCCGTCCCACTCTTACTGAGCGGTTTCATGCCGATGTTAAGCACCTCCCAAATTTCTGGCTC
>PNNU01000001.1 GCA_013824385.1 Anaerolinea sp. | reverse complement strand
AGCCTTGGTAGGCCGTTACCCTACCAACTAGCTGATGGGACGCAGGTCCCTCCCGAAGCGAATAAATCCGTTTAGTTGTAAGGCATCTAATCCAAACAACCACATGGGGTATTAGCAATCCTTTCGGACTGTTATCCCTCTCTTCGGGGCAGGTCACCAACGCGTTACTCACCCGTTCGCCACTAAAACATTATTGCTAATGTCTCCGTTCGACTTGCATGTATTAAGCACGCCGCCAGCGTTCATCCTGAGCCAGGATCAAACTCTCCGCAATAAAACACCTTTCGGTGTAAAAAGTACGGAGTTACTTGTATTACTTGAAACGACAGGGCATCGTCTTCCTATTACTCTTCAGTTGTTAAGGTTCTGTTGTCAACCAGAGGCCAGATTCTACTTCCTGTTGGTTCCCTTGTCAAGAGGCGAAAAAAATCCGATGACACTCGTTTTGCAGGACGTCATCGGCCTGTCTCATTGACGCTTTCGTTTGTTATCGATCTGCCTTTGAAAGCGAAATCTTCAACTCACTTGGGAGCACTATTGTAAGCCCGTTATTTTTCTGTGTCAAGGGTATTTCGAATGGAAATTCCGGTGAGTTTTTCATCATCGGATTCAATTCTTGCCACCGGGGTTACATCTGTAATTTCTGGTGTTGGGTTGTCAAGTATCTGCCGGTGAGGGCGAGATAGTGGTTGCATTCACGCAACGAGGTCAGATTATACACTCGGTTTTGAGGCTGTCAAGGGTAAAACCAGACCAATTTCAAAATTGGCATAATCGGATGTTATTCCGCGCTTCAACTCTATTTTTTCTACCTCATAACACCTTCATTTTACCTTCAAACAACTCTTTCACTTGATATAATCAGATCAAATTCCAACTCAATATAAGAAGGTGAATGATGACATCTAAAGTGTTCTACGGCTCTCCGCATCAGGCTCATTTGTCTGCCTCAGAAACTTTACCCGCCAAATTGGACCTCATCCTCAACGAACTGCATCTGCGCGACCGCGTCAAGGATGAACTGGTTTGCCTGAAATTGCATGTGGGCAACAACATCGGCTATTCTGTGATTCACCCGGTTTTCGTGCGTAAAGTAGTTCAGGCTATTAAAGACGGCGGCGGCAAACCCTTTATTGTGGATGTGGACTGGGATGTAGCCGGCTGCGAAACCCGCGGCTATACCAACGAGGTACTCGGCTGCCCGGTCTTCCCCGCTGCAGGTTTGAAAGACACTTTCTATTACGAACACGAGTGGGAATACAAGAATATCAAGACCTGGAAGGTCGCCGGTATGGTTCAAGACGCCTCGTTCCTGGTCAACTTCGCTCATATTAAAGGACATCCCTCGTGCGGATTTGGCGGCGTCTTCAAAAACATTGCCCTCGGCTGTATGGTGGGTGATACCCGCGGCAAGATCCACGACACCAACCATTTCGATAAATACTGGTTCAAAGAAAATTGTCCTGACCACGATGCAATGCAGAAGATCGTGGATGCCTGCCCATTTGAAGCTATTGTTTTCGACAAAAAGGACCCTAGTGAACTTCACTTGCACTTTGAACCCTGCAATCAGTGCGGACGCTGCCTTAAAGTTGCCCCGGCCGGCAGTTTAAAGATTGACCCGGTGAATTTTCACTCCTTCCAGGAGGCCTGCGCCATTTCCACCGCGATCACCCTATCCACTTTCGCCAGGGAAAAAATGGTGCATATGGCCCTCGCCACCCACCAGACCCCGGTTTGCGACTGCTTCGGCTTTACTGGCATGCCAATCTTGAATGATGAGGGCGTCTTCGGCGGGGACGATATCGTGGCTGTGGAAAAAGCCGTGTTGGATAAAACCGCCAACCTGCCCCTGCTGCTTGAAAACATCCCGGATTGCATGGAAGCCCAGGACATCGATGGCCACCCTTACGCCAAACTACATGGTCCCTACAAAGATCCTTATTTGGTACTGCGATATGGCGAGAAACTCGGCCTTGGCAGCCAGGATTACGAATTAGTGGACGTTCTGCCTTACGAACGCAGCCGCACCTCAGGCTCATACTATATATCAGCTAAATAACCCTAATCACTATCAACTTGAAACACTGGAGGCGAACATTTCTCTCCAGTGTTTTTTATGCAACCATTTTGTCATCCCTGCGTATATTTTGCATACCAAACAGGAGAAATACGATGATTAAAAAAATTGCTGTAGTTTTAATGGTTTTAGCATTTGCATTGTCAGCTTGCTCCATCAATGGACATTCCATTACTTTTAATAGCGAGCATATCAACGGATCAGGCACCATCGTCACAGAAGATCGTTCTGTAAACGGGTTTGATAAAGTGGATCTGCAAAGCATTGGCAACCTGACTATTATTGAGGGTGATAAAGAGTCACTCACCATCAAGGCAGACGATAATGTGATGCAATACATCACTAGCGAAGTCTTCAACGATACCCTCGAAATCGGAATGGAACCCAATCTTTCGCTTGATCCATCTCGCGACATTGAATACACATTAACCGTAAAATCATTGTCAAGCGTAGTGCTATCGGGCTTCGGCAACATTAACGCCGCCGAATTAAACGCCGAAGATATGGAAATCAAACTTTCTGGGTCTGGCAACATGACTCTGGGTACATTGAAATCTGAAAACGCTTTATTGCGCGTAAGTGGATTTGGCAACATTAATGTGAAAGAAATGATAGTGGATCAACCCGTACTTGAGATTAGCGGTTCTGGCGATATCGACGTAAAAAAATTGCAAGCCGTCACCATGAATTTGAAGATCAGCGGATTTGGCAACGCAGATATCACCGGCACAACCAATGACCAGGAAATTCAGATTGTAGGCTCAGGCAATTATCACGGTCAGGATCTTGAAAGCGAAATCGCTTCTGTCAAGATCACTGGTTTCGGTGACGCCACAGTATGGGCCAAGACTAATTTAGATGTCACCATCACAGGCAGCGGTAATCTGGAATACTACGGCAGCCCTAAAGTAACCCAGACAATGACCGGTTTTGGCAAGGTTAATTCACTCGGCGAACACTAAATCAAACAAACTCCATCAAACCACTCCAGACAAGACCGTCTGGAGTGGTTTTTTTAAGTTTAATCAGTAGTAAATAAGGTTGTAATTTGCACAAATACTTTCTATAATAAACTAATTAATCTATTATGCTGGTTGGCAGCTCAAACAGCATTTTTTTATCTCTATTGTTTGCCCAACGTTTGAAGTTAGATGATTTTCAATTAAATAATCATTCTCCTTGTTGAGATTTTCTACCTTAATCCGTTTTTTGTTTGATCATCGCAGAAATCATCAGATCATTGCATCGTGTTAGCGCTATTAACTATTAATCGAATTTAACGGAGCAGCTTTATGGAGAGTGTCAAAAAAGATCCTGCTGAAGGGTCCCTGCTAAGTGTTCAAGGCTTAAAAACTTTTTTTTATACTGAAGATGGTGTCGTTAAAGCCGTTGATGGAGTTGATTTTTCAGTAAAACCAGGTGAAGTGCTGGGTCTTGTGGGTGAATCAGGATGCGGCAAAAGCGTGACCAGTCTTACCATCATGCGCCTCGTAAGTGCTCCAGGCAAAATAACCGGCGGTAAAATCATTTTTGATGGAAAATCTCTACTTGACCTTTCAGAAGATGAAATGGTCAAAATCCGTGGAGATCGTGTTTCGATGATCTTCCAACAGCCTCAATCCAGCTTGAACCCGGTTTTCAGGGTAGGCGATCAGGTGGCTGAAGTTTTACAAATTCACAAAGGTATGAAGCATAAAGAAGCCTGGGATAAAGCTGTTGACCTGCTTACCCAGGTAGGCATTCCTGACCCGGGGCGGCGTGCTCTGGCTTATCCGCACGAGCTCTCAGGTGGTCAAGCCCAACGTGTGATGATTGCCATGGCTTTGGCACTCTCACCGCAGCTTTTAATCGCGGATGAACCCACCACTGCCCTCGATGTGACCATTCAGGCTCAGATCCTTGATCTGATCAGGGACTTACGCAAAAAAACCAACACGGCCGTGATCTTAATCACCCATGACCTGGGTGTGATCTCAGAAATGGCTGATAGGGTTGCCGTAATGTATACCGGCCAAATTGTGGAATACACGGATGTTGAACCCATTTTTGCTGAACCGCTCCATCCCTACACCAAGGGTTTGATCGGCTCAATACCCGTCTTGGGCAAAATTGTTGATCGTCTTGAAGTCATCCCGGGATTGGTGCCAAATTTGATCGACTTACCGGTTGGCTGCCGTTTTGCGCCCAGATGCCAAATGCGTGAAAAATATGGGCTTGAGATTTGCACCAAAAAAGATCCTGATTTATGTGAAGTCAAACCAGGCCATACCGTTCGCTGCTGGTTGTATCAAGATTCAGATGGACATTCTGCGCCGATCAAGCTGTAAATGGCGATCATTATTGAGGAATTATGAGTGAATTAAGCACTGCACAGCCAAAAGACAAGGTAACCCTGGTTGAGGTAAAAAACCTAAAGAAATACTTCCCTATAAAAAGCGGGGTCATTCAACGCGTCACAGCCCATGTTCAGGCAGTGGATAACGTCAGTTTCACAATTAAAAAAGGTGAAACTCTGGGGTTGGTGGGTGAATCAGGTTGCGGAAAAACCACCATTGGCAGAACCATCCTGCGTTTGATTGAACCCACAAGCGGCTCGGTCGAATTTGAAGGCGTAGACGTTTTAGCTTTGAAGGGCGATGATTTGAAAAAGATCCGCAAAAATATGCAGATCATTTTTCAAGACCCATACGCCTCTCTTGATCCACGCGTTCCAATCGTAGATTCGGTGATGGAAGGCTTTAATATTCATAATATCGGCTCCAGAAAAGACCGTTACCCGATGGCCATTGAAATCTTGAAAAAAGTTGGCCTTGAAGAATATCACGCCAAACGATACCCTCACGAATTTTCTGGCGGCCAAAGACAGAGAATTGGCATTGCCCGTGCGCTTTCCTTGAATCCCCAGTTCATTGTTTGTGATGAGCCTGTTTCTGCATTGGATGTATCCATTCAGTCACAGGTCTTAAACCTGCTTAAAGACCTCCAAAAAGATCTGGGATTAACTTATCTGTTTATTGCGCATAACCTGGGCGTGGTGGAACATATTTCAGACCGCGTGGGCGTGATGTACTTGGGCAAATTGGTGGAACTCACCAGTCGGGAAGATCTCTTCGTGAATCCAATGCATCCATATACCAAAGCCTTATTATCTGCAATTCCAGTTTCGGAGCCAAAGCTGAGACGAGAACGAACCATTCTTAAAGGGGATGTCCCCAGCCCGGTCAACCCGCCAAAAGGCTGCCGTTTTCATCCGCGTTGTCCAATCGCCGTGGAGGAGTGTTCTGTTAAGGAACCTCCCTTTGTGGAAAAGAATCATGATCATTTCGTAGCTTGTTGGCGCGTTTAATTGTTTTTGCATTTTAGTGATATTTCGAAAAGGAGGTGGTGTTTAGATCAGACTAATATGGATGAGTTGGGTTTCAAACAAGAAGCTCATTAAACGTTCAATTTTGATGGAGGAGAATATGAAAAGAAGTCAGTTATTTGTAATATTTAGCACTTTGATTATTGTCACCATGGTGCTCGCAGCTTGCGCTAAAGCGACCCCTGTGGCTACAGAGGCACCTGCCACTGAAGCCCCTGTTGTCGCAACAACCGCGGCACCTATTGTTGACAACCCACTCAAGATTACCCTGTCTTTCAGAGTGGTGGATCGCGCTTACCTGCCTTATCCTGATAAAGTAGCCCAAGAAATTCAGGCTCAATTGAAAGAGGTAGGCATTGAAGTAACCCTTGAAGAAAAAGAATCCGCAGCTTTTGTAGATTCCGCAAATGCCGGTAATGAGGGCTTTTACCTTCTGGGATGGAATGCAGACTACCCTGATGCAACCAACTTCTACGACGTCCATTTCAATGCCGAAAGCAAACAATTTGGCACCATGGACCCCGCATTATTGTCTGAAATTTCTGCTGCAGCCCAACTATCAGACCCCGCCGAACGACAGACCCATTATGACGCTGTAAACCAATTACTCAAAGATAATGTCGTCATGATTCCTGTTGCACATGGTGGTTCCTCAACAGCATATCAAGCCAATGTCGAAGGCGCTCATTCCAGCCCCCTTGGGAACGAAGTGTTCAGCGTTGTTTCAAACGGCACTGACCAATTTGTCTGGATGCAGAACGGAGAACCTGCTTCTCTGTGGTGTGGTGATGAATCTGATGGCGAAACCCTTCGCGCTTGTGAGCAAGTTTACGAATCCCTGCTCGCTTTTAGCGTGGGTGGTACCGACGTCATTCCTGCACTTGCTGAAAGTTATGCTACCAATGCAGATCTGACCGAATACACCTTCAACCTGAGACAAGGTGTCAAATTCCACAATGGCGCCGATTTTGACGCTAATGATGTTGTTGCAACTTTTGTTGCACAATGGGATGCCAAGAGCCCCAATCACGTTGGACGAACTGCTGAGTTCTATTACATGGGCGGTTTCTTTGGTAGCACGATTAACAATGAATCATCTGACGTTAAGTTAGTTGATACCGATGGTTTGCTCTCCATGAGCGCCCCTGACTGCTCTTATGGTGGCGAATTCAAATCCATCGAAGCCGTGGATGCCAAGACTGTGAAATTCACTCTTTGCGCCCCAGATCCCGCCTTCCCTTCCAAGGTTGCTTTCTCATCCTTCAACATCCAAGATAAAGATTTCTTGGATGCCAACAATGGCGATTCCATGAAGATGAGCGTTGCACCCAATGGAACTGGCCCCTACACCGTAAAAGCTTGGAACCGCGGCGACAGTGTTGTATTCGAAGCCAATCCCAATTATTGGGGTGATAAAGCTTTGACCAAGAACCTGATCTTCCGCTGGTCTGAACAATCTGCCCAACGTCTGCTCGAACTTCAGGCAGGCACTGTCAATGGTATTGACAATCCAGGTCCTGATGATGTGGCAACCATTGAAGCCGATTCAAACCTCGCGATTTATCCCCGTGACGGTTTCAATATCTTCTACATTGGTTTGAACAACAATATTGCACCGTTTGATAATCTTGAAGTTCGTAAAGCCATCTCATACGCTATTGATCGTCAACGTATCGTAGATCAATATTATGCAGCTGGATCAAGTGTTGCAATTAACTTTGTCCCGGCCTTTGTTTATCCTGGCGCCAGTAAAGATATCCCTTGGTATGATTTCGATCAAGCTAAAGCCAAAGAAGCTCTTACACAAGCAGGATACTCAGTTCCTTAATCGATTCTTAAGTCCAATAAATATGGATGGGGTTGATCAACAACCCCATCCAAAATATTACCTGAGAGACAAAATATGCTTCAATTCATCGGCCGACGTTTGCTATTATTAATACCCGTTTTGTTAGGTGTTGTTCTCATAACCTTTATGATCGTTCGTTTGATTCCTGGCGATCCATGCGTGGCGATGTTAGGAGAGAGGTCTACACCTGAAAGATGTGAAGCCTTTATGGAACGATACGGTCTAAATGACAATCTCTTTGTTCAATTTGGCCGGTATCTTGGTAATCTTACCCAAGGTGATTTCGGTGATTCAATTAAATGGTCCCGACCTGTAACTGATATGATTGCAGAAAGACTTCCATTAACCATGGAATTAACCTTTCTTGCAATGGCTTTTTCAACAAGTATTGGGGTTTTGTTAGGTGTTATTTCTGCGATTAAACGAAATTCTTTTATTGATACTATCACGATGATTATTGCGAATATAGGTGTGTCAATGCCTGTGTTTTGGTTGGGTTTGTTACTCGCCTATGTTTTTGCGTTGCTTTTAAAAGGCACTCCTTTTGTTCTTCCCCCTTCAGGCAGGTTTACTGCAGGATTCGCTTTGCAAGACTTGTCTATCTATTGGGGATTAACTGATTTGACAGGAATGAAGAAGTTTTTAGTGGAAATGATGTCTAATTCCGTATTGATCAACTGCATCATCACAGGTAATTGGACTATTTTTTGGGACTCGTTAAAACACTTGATCTTACCAGCCGTCGCCGTTGGCACAATTCCAATGTCGATCATAGCCCGTATGACACGGTCAAGTTTACTGGAAGTATTAGGTTTGGATTATGTACGAACTGCACGCGCAAAGGGATTGATCGAACGTAAAGTTATCACTAAACATGCAATGCGTAATGCGATGATTCCAATTGTAACGATTATTGGTATTGAAACTGGAAGTTTACTCTCAGGCGCTGTTCTTACCGAAACCGTATTCTCTTTACCCGGTTTTGGAACTGGATTAGTCGGAGCGATTCTTGCTCGAGATTATCCGGTGGTTCAAGGTTTTACAATTGTCATCGCCCTAATTTTCGTATTGGTTAACCTCATTGTTGACTTGTCATATGCGTATCTTGATCCTCGCATCCGTATTGAATAAGGTGAAAATGTCATGGAAAACACTTCGTTATTAGAATCAGATCAGTCAAGTAACCGCAAGTCACCGACTCGCGAAGTCCTCAGGCATTTATTTCACCATTCCTCAGCCAGAGCAGGGATCATTATTCTAAGTATATTAATTCTGGTTGCAATATTTGCTCCCCTGATTGCCCCATACGATCCCACTATACTTTTAAAACAAGAGAAACGAAGATCACCGCCCTGTGTACATTTGTTGGGGTGCCCAAAAGACCAACCTGAACATTTATTTGGCATCGATGGAAATAGTCGCGATTTGTTTTCTCGTGTTATTTACGGTTCCCGATTATCCCTTCAAGTTGGGCTAATCACAATGAGCTTTGCCATCATAATTGGCGTGTTTATTGGCTCAATCGCAGGTTTTGTCGGTGGCTGGTTGGATAATTTAATAATGCGTACGATGGATGTGCTGATGGCATTTCCAAGTTTGCTATTGGCTATCGCCATTGTTTCTGTATTGGGGACGGGTCTGATTAACGCCCTGCTGGCGATCGGTATTGTGTCCATTCCGCGCTTTGCGCGATTGGTACGTTCGACAGTATTGTCTGTGAAAGAGCTGGAATATGTTCAGGCGTCCAAAGCCCTGGGCGGATCATCGATGCATATCCTCTTCAGACGCATCCTGCCCAACGCCATTACTCCCCTGATCGTTCAAGGTACCCTTGGTATTGCCACTGCCATTTTAGATGCAGCCGCTTTGTCCTTCCTTGGGCTTGGCGCGGAACCTCCCCGTCCTGAGTGGGGTTTGATGCTGGGTGAAGAAAAGAACAGTATCTTCAGCGCGCCACATCTGGTGATCTTTCCGGGTATTGCCATTATGCTGACCGTTCTTGCTTTCAACCTCCTCGGCGACGGTCTGCGAGATGCATTAGATCCAAGATTAACCCGCTCAAGATCAGCATAGATTAATCCCAAAATATCAATTGTTTACTTTCAGGGCATGCGAATGGCATGCCCGATTCGTTTAAATGGCATTCTCACGAGCACTGCCTGACTCGGTCTTTACTCGATAGCTGGTTGCAGTTTGGACTCAATAAGCGCGTCTTGGATTTTTATCAGTAAGACCTTTTTACTTTTCAGCATCGCCTTGTAATCAAGGCTGTGTGTGTCTGATATCTCGCCGCGCAGATCTGACAGGCAATCTTCTAACGTTTGCTGAAGTATTGCTGTTTCTTCCTCATCAAGTTCCAGGTGTATCATCGCATCCTCCTTATGAGACAAAAAAGCTGCCCGTTCAACACGGACAGCCCTGAAGCGTCTTCTGATTTATGGTATGAATTGAGCTGTCAATGATGATCTTCGTCATTTTCAGTATAGACATTTCACCATACGAAGTCAAGATATGCCCGCTACATGGGCACACCGTGCCCGCTACATGGGCAGCTCATACACCCGGTAACGCCGCAAGTTCTTCACTCCCAATTTATAGACTGCATTGTTCATTCGGTCGTTATCTTCCAGAATATAGTTGATCTCCAGGCGGATATCATCTGTAAACAGGTTTTCATAGGTTGCACGGTAAAGCAGAGTATCAATCGCCTTGCCCTGATATTCAGGGATGACCCCCAACGCCCACATTCGGAACTGGTGCAGTTTGGGCAGCCCGTTGAGCAATTTCAACCAGCCAAAAGGCAGCAAACGGCCGTCCAGGCCTTTGATGATCTTGTTTACATCCGGCAGAGTCATGGCAAACCCTATGGGTTTGCCGTCTTGCGTCTCTGCAATCAGTACACCTTTGGGGTTGACGATTTGCTTCAAATCCCGCGCCATGGTCTTGGCTTCATCTCTGGTGACCGGGTAAAACCCCCAGTTATCAGAAATGGAGACATTCGCCATCTCCAGAATGGTAACCACATCCCGCTCGATGTGATGCATATCCAATTCGCGGACGCTGACGCCGTAACGTTTTTTGACAATATCCGTCAGGGTGAGATAACGTTCAGGGAAGGTGTAACCCTCGCTGGCGTCAATCACGTATACCATCAAGTCTTCCGCTTTCTGCAGGCCGAAACCAGTAAGCAGGTCGTTATAGTAGGGCGGATTGTAAGGCGCCATGATCACGGGGGAAGGTTCAAACCCTTCAACCACAAGTCCCCACTCCTGTGAAGCAAAACTCCACGGACCTCGCATGCTGGTCATCCCCTTTTGCTTCAGCCAACCCCTGGCTGCGTTTAAAAGGGCATTGGCGACCTCAGGGTCGTTGCTGCTCTCAAACGAGCCGAAAAGGCCTACAGGCTGCTTCCAGTGCTCCACAGCCAGGCGGTCTACAAAGGCAGAAATGCGGCCTGCAATTTTGCCATCTTTTTTGGCCAGGAATAGAGCGTATGTGCAGTGCTGCAGCATGGGGTTCTTTTCTGGCACATATTGGCCGGCTTGTTCCGAGCGCATGGGCGCCACCCAGACTGGGTCATTGCGATACAGTTCATAAGGAAGATTAATAAATGCTTTCAGTTCTTGCGAGGTGCTGACTTGAATGATCTCCATGATTACTCCGTAATAGAATTGGATTAATAAATTTTCAAATCTGGATGAAAATCAAAATTATTGGAAAGATAACCTTACTTTCTTGCAATGATGATCAAATTGCCGCTTGCCTGCGGATCGAAACGGTCTCCGCTTAAAGTGCCAAAAGTGCGCACGTTGGAAAACCCGGCTCTTGTGACCCTATGCTGCAAATCATCTCTCAACTGCGGTTTAAGCAGCGTTGAAACCACCTCTGATGTCCATTCTGAAAGACCGTTGCGGTGCAGATTGACGATGTTGAAGCCAATGGTTCCGTCTGGATTAAAGTCGTAGAAACGCTCAAAAACCCATTGATCCACGCCCTCTTGAAAAGCCTGCGGCTCCATCCATCTATCTAGTTTTTGTATCACCGCATCAAAATTACGGTTCTGGATAAGCAACAACCCGCCTGGTTTTAGACAGACATAGAAATCGATCAGCGTAAAGTCAACATCCTCGTCCTGAATGAGATGCGGCAGTGAATTGCCCAGGCACAAGATCGCGTCAAAGCGAGCTTTACCAAAAACGGATGCCAGTGATCCAAAGCCGGTCGTTTCAAAATGCAATTCCATGTGGGCAGAAGCTGCGTTGAGCTGTGCTTTTTTGATCATTTCAGCGCTGAAATCGGCTGCGGTAACCTGGTACCCGGCTTTGGCAAGCGCCAGAGCGTGCATGCCGGTTCCGCAAGCCGCATCGAGAATTTGAATTGGTTCCCCATTTGGGCGCTTCACTTCGTCGAGGACCCTCTCAATTAAGGGGATTTCAAATGCGAGGCGATTATCCCAGTTGACAAAGCGGTCATAGTCAGATGCAAATTGGTCGTACATTATGACTTCCTTCTCTCAACCCAGTGTAAAATCAACACTAATAGCTTGATAATACATTAAAATGCAATTTTCAGGTGAGTCATGCAAGAGAATATTTTCCTCTCGTTACCGTTCCATGTTTATGCTCATTTTGGATGGGCGGGCAGCGTTGTGATGCTTATGGGAAGCCTAATCACGGGGTTGGTTTACCGCGGACGGATCACCGAACGGTATTCGGTTCTGAACCACTTCATCTCGGAATTAGGCGAGATCGGGGTCTCAAAACTGGCCATGGTTTTCAACATCGGCATGATCATCGGCGGAGTGCTCTTTCTGCCCTTCATCGCCGGCCTGGGCATTGTGCTTGGCACAATTTGGGCGTACATCGGCATGGCAGCCGGTTTGCTGGCGGCGGTTTCAAGCATACTGGTGGGCGTTTTTTCCATGGACAGACTCGTTCCGCACCGCAAAGCCGCCATGACCTTCTTCCGATCGGGGTTGGTGACCGTGCTCTTCTTCACCATCGCAGTCTTCGCTCAACCCGCAGAGCAGCGGTTCATTCCGCTGGCAGTAAACATCTTTGGCATTCTCGCCATCATCTCATACTCGGCTTTTTTGGTGATTGTCAGCCAAAAGACTGACAAAAAAGGCCAGGAAAACTACCTGCTCGATCCTACCGAGAAGAAAACGCGTCCGCGTTTTTGGCGCACACCTTTTTTGGAGTGGCTGTTGTTCTTTGCCACCATTGCCTGGTTCCTGTGTGTTTCGCTGATACTTATCTACTAACTTTTTGGGAACCCTTTTACGCGATTAGTCGTCTTGTAGTTATCGATTCAGTTTGGAGGAAAAATGAAACGTATAATTCCACTTTTTGGTTTGGTAATCGTTACCGCTTTGGTTCTCACCGCTTGCTCTGGAAAGACAATTAAGATTAACGCGGACGACAATGGCAGCACCATTGAGATGAAAAAGGGAGAAACACTGTACCTTTCAATTAACGGCAACCCCACCACCGGCTACACCTGGGAAGTTGAGTCCGTGGATCAGAACATCCTGCAATCCGCAGGCGAGCCAGATTACAAGTCCGATTCGGCGATGGTCGGTTCAGGCGGAACTTATAAGTTCAAATTCACCGCCCTGAACCCGGGTACCACAGCTTTGAAGTTAAAATACTGGCGCACCTTTGAACCGGAGAATCCTCCGGTGGAGACGTTTGAAGTAAATATTGTCGTTCAATAAGATGACAATCCACCAAGTAGGGGAGGTTCATCCAGCAAGCGGACGCTTCGCGTGAACCTCCCCTACTTTATTATGATTTTATTTCTTCGCCGCGTCGGCGATCAATTTGTCGTGATTCTGCCGGGTGATCGGATACCAGATCAAAAGCGGCAGCGCCGCCATGAAAGCAATCACCGGTACGATGGCGAAGAAGAAGCGGATGCCAAACAGGGCATGTTCGGTTTGTGCCACATTCGGAATGTAGCCATACAATTTGAGCGCCCATCCGCTGGCGGCGATGCCAATAGCGCCGGTCAATTTACCCAAAAAGTTGTTCACTCCAAAATAGACGCCTTCATGTCGTTCGCCGGTTTGTGCCTGGTCCACTTCGAGCACATCGGGGATCATGCTCCACGGGAAGACATATTGCGCCGAAAAGCCCATGCCCGCCACAAAAGCCACCACGTAGATCAGCGGGGTAGGTCCGGGGGGCAAAAAGAATGCGCCTATGATGGCAATACTGGCAATGCCCAGACCAAGCGCGTAAGCAGGGCCTTTATTAAGTTTTTGTGAGGCGAAACGCCAGGGAACCAGGAACACGGCGATGGTAACCAGCATAACCATCATGACCAACGGAATTTCGGTAGTCATCTGCAGTTGGTAGGTCAAAAAATATGGCAGCAAAGCGGTCAACAGCGTAAAACTGAT
Organism: Anaerolinea sp.; assembly: GCA_013824385.1. The sequence goes on along the minus strand of PNNU01000001.1, from coordinate 21,977 downwards.
GCTGATGATGGTGCTCATGATCATATACTGCACAAAAGGACGATTCTTAAAAACATATTTGAGTTGAGAGAACGCCGGCATTTTGGCTGGTTCAAGGTCAGGGTTGGGGGTTTCTTTAACCCCAAAGGTGGTGATCAAGGCGGTGACAATGGCGACAATACCAAAGACGGCGCCCATACCGCTGTAAGCCGCGGTCTTTGACCAGCCCATATTCATGAAGATGCCCGCGATCATGGTGGTGAGTGCAGCGCCCATGATATAGCCCAGCACGGTGAAGATCATGCGAATCGAGATCAGCGAGGTTCGTTCATCGTAATCGCGGGTCAACTCCGCGGATAGCGCATAATAAGGCACACTGACCAGGGTCTGGGAGGTATCCACGAGCAGGAATGAACCCAAGACGGCCAGGAAGGCGGTTGCGCCAGTCATACCAGCCGGCAGTGAGAAAAGCAGCCAGATGGTCAAGCCAAAGGGGATCGCGCCAAACAGCATGTAGGGTTTGCGCCTGCCCCAGCGGCTTTTGGTGCGGTCGGTTAGGAATCCAAACAGGGGATCGTTAATGGCATCCCAGGTGAGCTTACCCACCAGAAGCGCCGTGCCGGCCAGCCCGGGATCAATGCCAATGATGTCAGTGTAATAAAACAGCAGGAAGAATTGGATGGACGCGGTAAGCAAAGAGATACCCAAATCTGCGATACCATAAGCTAATTTGGTCTTCAGGGGTAGTTTGGCTAACATGAAAGCTCCTCTACTTCGATGGATTATTCAGGTACTGTCGTGCTAATAGTAAAAATTCGTCTGCGCGGACAAAATGGAGGTGTTCCGCGCTGTGTTTCTGGATGAAAACCGATACGTCATCAATGCTGGTGTGGTAGGCAAATAGATGGACGCCGATAAAACGCGGTTTCCCATTCGAAGTCAGGATTAGCCCCTCCAGACATGACAGGAGTTGATCGTCAGTATCCCAAATATGGGCAGCCTCGGGAATCTCGTTGGCGAAGACAGGCGTGCCCTGCACCAAGAGCTGGGGAGAGCGGCTGACGATGGCGTAGCCGCTGAGAAAACCGAGCAGGTGACCCTTGTGCTTGACGAGCTGATTAAGCACCCGCCGGGGTGGATCAGCGACATAAGTGGTGACCACGTTAATACCCGCCTTTTTGCAGGTCTGCGCCGTGGAGTTCATGTAATCCGTGAAATGAGCCGCCAGCGGCGGCACCACGTAACCGGCGCCTGAAGGCCCTGCCACCAGGCAGTCATTGGCCGTTTTAGTGTGGGTGAAACGCTCGAGCAAAGCGGGGGCCAGTTCGCACAAGAGGGGCTGACATTCCCAGTTGAATGGGATAGTGCCTCTCGCGGCGCTGTTCCAATTGCCCAATTCGGCAGTGTTCATCATCATCAACTGGTCGCCATCCGAGAGGGTGAAGGTCACATAGGTGCCCTGCGGGTCAAGCTTGACCTCGGGGATCGGGTCGGCCTTGAACTCACCCAGCGGCTTTACCTGGCTGTGGAAAGAGAAATTGCCGGCCAGATGGGAGGGCACCAGGCGCATGCCGTTGGATGAAAGCTGCAGCATGAAGGTCAGTTCGTCATCACATTTGGTGTGCCAGCCAAAAATAGTCGGGTAGGGCAGACTTTCGATCGAAGCCTGAATACGATTGGAGAGCTTCACTTCAGCGGACTTTCGTCCCATCCATGCGAGCGCCAGACGTTTAAGGGCGCCGTCGAGGCGCAGGGCGAAGAGCAATTCGCGCAACCAGGGCGGACCGAAAGCTAGAAGCAGCAAGACGGTGCTGCCAAAACCTTTGAATGTGCTCGAAAGGTTGTAGATGAAAATATTGTTTTGCACCGCATAATCCAGAAATTCAGGGCGTTCCCAGCCTGGTTCGATGCAGGCCAGCATGCCCTTTTTACAGCGGGGGAACAAGTTCTCAAACGCCCAGGTATAAATTTCGACCCGATCCTGCCACTTGCCATGCAGATCGTGCACTTTGGGCAGGTTGAATTGCTTTACCCAGGCTTCACGGGTTGTGCTGATGGCGATCAATTCGTCCAGACCGGCGAGCATGACGGCCAGGTTAATGGTGTCCGGCTGGGCGTCATCCCAAACGACGTAGCCCTTAAAAGCGGAGAGATTTTGTTTAATAAGTTCATCCAGGTTCTTAACCGGCTGAACATCGAATCCATGCTCGTGTTGGTAATAGTGCAAATTGTTCTGATCCTGGTTGCCGAGCATGGCGCGGTATTTACCATACCAGAAATCGTCATCCATGAAGACTTCATTGGTGCGGCGCGACAGCGGATCGTCGTAATAGCCGTAATCCAGAAAGACCTTCGGTCCACTGCGATTGAGCAGCCCCTGGACGGCGGCTGCACAGGCACGCTGGCCATAAGCAAGCGAAGAGACGTCAAGTAAAGCTATGGTTTTTTCTGGGGACATGCTTTGATTATAGAGAGGAATGTGGCCTTGTCAACTTAATTGTGTGGTGTACAACACCAAATTCTGTCATTGCGAGCTCCGAAAAAAAAGATTAATAAAGCTCCATGAATGGTCGGGGCGTGGCAACCCCCAAGTACCTCATTAATTTACCCAGTGGGCAATTAACAACATCATAATAACAAAATCTTTAACCACGAACCACGCGAAAATTTCTAAATACACAAAAATTTTTTATATAAAAAGTCAACACCAATGCGGTTATACCCACCTCATTAATTTATTTGTTTTTGATTCAAAGCATAACCCCGCTCGCTTCGCTCGGGGGCGCATAGATCGCGAAATCAAAAACAATTCGAAACAATTAACCTGTTAATCTATTTGTGCGGCTTTTTCATTAGCAGACTGGCGCTTCATGCGGCGTTGAAGGTTGGCCAGGCGGGAGATGCTTAAACCCGCCAGACTGAGCAGATGCAGGGTGTCTCTGACCTCCTGGGGGTGGGTGGAGTTCATGCCTTCGTCGTAGGTGAACTGCATGAACTTTTTGATCATGGCGATGTATTTGCCAAGGTCGGAAAAGTGGGTAGGGTCCAGGGGCATAACGTCAGGCAGGTGGTCGGAGGTGAGGTAACGTCCGTGCTTGAGGGCGTTGAGGTTACCGGGCTGCGCGCCACGAGGGCGTTTGGATATTGAATCTTGATCTGAGAATTGAGTCATGCGACCTCCTTGAAGGAGAACCAGTCTCTATTTAATAGCACTTATGTTCTATTATGTCAAGAGGATATTCGTATAACCTTTTACCTTTATAAACCATTTGGGAAAATTATTGTTTTCCATCTGATACCTATTCGGTATTAGACAACTCTTTGCGCAAGAAAGTATCATTAAATTCCATATGTTAATGTGAAATTTGGATGAAATTTGTCACTATATACAATCGCGTTTAACTTTTACAATAAGCAGATTCCCATATTAATCATGGGTAGATTAAATAATAACGTCTTTATAAATTTGGTGTTCTATTAACACAAATTTCACTTTATTGGAAATATTAATGGTATTCGAAAAAATAAGAAATACATTACAGAAAAACACATCCGTATTAATTGCTGTAGGTTTGGGAATTAGCGTTTCACTCGTTATTTTACCCCTGGTGATTATCAGTATTAATCAGGTTGTAAAAAACGGGGAAAAGAAGTACACCGAATTGGAAGTCATTCGAGTTGAAAATCTTCTTCAATATGAAATCAATCGGACATCAAATACTCTAAGTGACTGGTCGAATTGGAACGATACTTATCTATTCGCTGAAAAATCAAACCAGGATTATATCGATAACAACCTCTCCGCTGCCACTTATATCAATCTGGATGTTAATTCAATCATTGTGCTCAATAAATCTCATCAAATTATTTATGCAGAATATTTTGATGATGATACACAAACGATAATCGATTCACCGGTTGATTTTTCTTTGTTGTTGGCGGCTTATCCGGAATTATCCGATATGAATGCGCCTGAAGGCTATAAAGGGCTGGCTAACTTTCAAGGGCATGTCATGGTCATTGCCTCAAATCCGATTTTAACGAGTCTAAATGAAGGCCCTCCTCAGGGAAATATTGTTTTCATAAAAATGCTTGATGAGCATAGAATTGGTGTTTTATCAACCATTACATTAAGGAACCTCGAAATATATTCAGTTGAAACCCCGTTGAAAGACGCGCCGACTATTCCGGAGCAGATAATACTTAAAGACAATGTATTTGTTTTCCCAAGTAACATCAATTCGATAACCGGTTACAAGTATTTATCAGATTTGCGGAGTAGTCCCAATATTGTTTTGCAAGTTGAAAATCCTCGAGATTTGTATCTTCAAGGAAGATCGACAAAAGTCATCGTTATATCAATTTTGATGGTGTTGATCCTTCTCCTTTCGATAATTGCGTTTTATTTTACGCATAGTATTTTAAACGAGCGTGAACATCGTAAAGAGGAAGAAACAGCAACCAAACTCCTTGAATCTGCCCGGCAAAATGCAATTGAACTTGAAAAAAGGGTTATTGAAAGAACCCGAGAACTCGAATTAAAGAACAAAGATATGGAAACTTTTAACTACACGGTTTCGCATGATCTAAAATCACCCCTGAGGGGAATATCAGGGTATTCAAATTTGTTGATCAACGACCATGCAAATCAACTAGATCCAACAGGGATGGATTATCTACGCAAAATAAACGATTCAGCACACCGCATGGACCAACTCATACAGGATTTGTTAGTCTATACCAAAGCAAATAGAAATGAGATTAATAAAATTGAAGTTAATTTGAACGCTCTTTTTGATACCTTGCTATTGGAATATGAAGAGGAAATATCAAAACGAAATATTGCAATTGTTAAAAACTTGAATTGCGAGCATTTACTTATTGATCGAGAAGGTTTCACTTTGGTCTTACGCAATTTGTTAGATAACGCATTCAAATTTACAAAGGCAAATCCCAATCCAAAAATCTTGCTTGGATGCGCCAAGAATGAAAAGAATGCAGTTTTATCTATTTCAGATAATGGAGTAGGATTTGATTTAAAGTTTCAAGAAAAAATATTTGATATTTTCCAAAGGTTAAATCAGTCAGAAGAATACCCCGGAACCGGAATTGGTCTGGCGCTGGTGAAGAAAACCATGGAACGTTTGGGCGGAAAAGTATATGCTGAAAGCCAGGTCGGGGTTGGATCAACCTTTTATGTGGAAATTCCTCATTAACCATGAGTGGATGACAACACGCAATGAGTTGACCTTCAAGATTTTTATTGTTATATAATGAGGCGAATAATTGAGTATGGTTAACCCCAGATTCCGGGAATCATAAAGATTCACGGAATTTTTGTTTGAAATTGTTACAAGGTTGATGGTGGGTCAACGATCCGTCATAAATGGGCGATGTTCAGCGATTATCCATGGATCGTTGACACCACCCTACGAGAAAATGGGAATAAGTCACCGTAGGGTGCTGTCAACGTCCCACCAACAACCCAAAAACAAAATGCACCTATGTAAGGGACGTTGACGCACCTTTATTCGTGGTTGATGGTGGGTCAACGATCTGTCATAAATTGGTGATCTTCAACAATGATCCACGGATCGTTGACGCCACCCTACGAGTAAATGTTGCAATCAAGCTAAATTGGATTCTTAATACCAGAATGTGAAATTGAGTTTGATTAACCCCAGATTCCGGGAGTCTTTAAAAGCAGACTCCCGGAATTCTTACTTCGTAAGTCTCATAAACACGTCTTCAAGCGTGATCTCCCCGGCGGATAGTGTGACTTCGCCCAGACCCAACTGCGACAGGCTCGACTGTAATTGTTCCTTTGAAATTCGGTTAGGGTCGATAATGACATGCACGAGGTCGCCCAGCAAACTGGTCTGGATGACGCCCTCGATCTGGTTGATCTTTTCGACCATGACGGTGAGGGAGGCGGCGGCCACATCCCAGGCTTCGCCGCGGATGACGGTCTGCTTGAGCGCGGAGGGTTGGTTAAAAGCCAGCAGTCTGCCATCTTTCATTAATCCCACGCGGTGGCAGTATTCGGCCTCATCCATGTAGTGGGTGGTGATGAAGATGGTCACACCGCCCGCAGCGAGTTGATAGATCAGCTCCCAGAATTCACGCCGGGCCACGGGATCCACGCCCGAGGTCGGCTCATCCAGGAACAATAATTTCGGTTGATGAACCAAAGCGATGGCAAGGGCCAGGCGCTGCCGCCAACCGGCGGAAAGCCCCTTGGTCAGTTCACGCTCCCGGCCAGACAGCCCCACCAGGGCCAGGGTTTCAAGAATGCGTTTTTTATCTTTGATGCCGTAGACGCCGCCGTAGAAGACCAGGTTTTCAAGCACGGTCAGGTCATCATAGAGGGCAAACTTTTGAGACATATATCCGCAGCGGGTGCGCACCTCTTCGGTTTGTTTGAAGGCATCGTAACCCAGCACGGATGCGCTGCCCTCGGTGGGTTCAAGCAGCCCCAACAGCATGCGGATGGTGGTGGTCTTGCCGCAGCCGTTCGGCCCCAAATAACCAACAATCTCGCCGGCTTTAACCTCGAAGTTGATGTGATCCACAGCGGTGAAATCGCCAAAGCGGCGGGTAAGGTTGGTGGCAATCACCACGTTTTCAGTCATGGAAACCCCCTTTTTCTTCCAGGGTCAGTGAAATAAAAACGTCTTCCAGCGTGGCAGAGATCAACCTGGCATGAGAACTGCCGTTCATGGAACGTAGCTGATTAATCACGCCCTCACTTCGTTCGGGTGAAACACGCAGGTGCAGTTTATCGCCAAAGGCGCGCGCATCTTCCACCCCGGCAATCTGAAGCGCCTGCTCACGCAGTTGAATGGGATGATCGGTCTGCAGTTCGATGATGCGCCCGTTCAAGCGGTCACGCAGTTGGGTGGGGGTGCCTTCGGCGATGATTCTTCCGTTGCGCATGAAACCAAGCCGGTTGCAGCGCACGGCTTCATCCATGTAAGGTGTGGTGAGGATGACCGCCATGCCCTCCGCGGCAACGATGCGGATGATCAACTGCCAGAAATCCTGGCGGGTGGCCGGGTCCACGCCGGTGGTGGGTTCGTCAAGCAACAGAATCTGCGGCCTCGAGACCAGCGCGGAGGCTAGCCCTAGTTTTTGCTTCATGCCGCCGGAGAGCTGACCAGCCCTTCTTTCAGTGAAGTTTTCCAAACCGACAAATTTCAGCAGTTCCATACAGCGCGGCTTCCAGTCCTTGAGTTCCAGCCCTCGCACCTCGGCAAAGAAACGGATGTTTTCAAGGACGCTTAAGTCTTCATACATTGAGAAACGCTGAGACAGATAACCGATCTTTTCGCGTGCGCTGTCGGTTTGGGTGAAAATGTCAAAGCCGCAGATACTGACCGAACCCGCATCCGGTCGCAAGGCACCGACCAGCAGGCGCAGCGTGGTGGTCTTGCCCGCGCCATCCGAGCCGACCAGGCCGAAGATCTCGCCAGCCTCAACCGAGAGGTTGAGTTGGTCCACGGCATGCGTGGCGCCGAAGGATTTCGATAAATTTACAGCGTTTATTAATGTCATTTTATTGAATCCGTTGACTTACTTCTGCTCATTGTTCTGGAAGCATAGAAAAAACTAAAGGTAAACAGAGTAATCAATATCGCCTGGATGAACCATTGTGGAATGGCGACGCTTAATGGATAAAAACCGGTATAAACACTAACCACCTGATCTATTGCGTTTCCGATAATTGGAATCAAGGTAATGAGTAAAACGGCTCTGCGTTCGACCGGTTTTCTGTCTGCCCAAAGTAAAAGCACAGTCCAACCAAACATCAACGGAGCACCCATCCATGCAACATTGAGAAAAGCAGGTGTGGCTGTGAATCCCGTTTGTTGATTGAAAAGTGCATAAAGTGCAGGAACACTCATTATCAAACCAGCCACAACATCTACAAAAGCCCCAACCCAATAACTCGCGCGCAGCCAGAAAATCATCCGCTTAGTCACAATTTTCCTCCTTGTTAATGATCACCAAGGCTTCTTCGCTTGCCAGTTCTTCCAGTTGAGAACGAGTAGGTCTTTTGGATAAATGATGAATTTTCTCCATCATGAACCCAATCATAAATGGATGCCTCTTCAGCCGAATTTCGAGAAAGTCCGCGATCTCTTTGACATCACTGCTCACCCTGGCCGTGCCCGAGAAATTCAATCGCTTGACCCTGATCTGCACTTTGGGATTCGCTTCAATATTGCGCACCCAATCTGCACTCTTGCCGCGCGCAGCACCCAGGTAGTACTTGCCGTCAATAAGTTCGTATTGCAGCGGTGTGACGCGGGGAAGTCCGCTTTTTCGGCCAGTGGTAGTCAAGAGAAGAATAATCTTGCCGACAATCGGTCCGAGTCCTAGGGCATAAAGTAAACGGTGTAAATTTTGTGCAGGTTTGATCTTTCGCCAATCAAAGGTTTTGGGGTTCATGTGTATGTCCCATCTTGATCAAGATAAATAAACCAATGCAGAACAGAAAAAGAGCCGAAATGCAGCCTGACCAATAGCTGCCTCTGACTATCGCAGGGACGATGTGGATTGCTCCGTTGAGCACTTCGATGACGGCCACAACGCGGACGACTCTCAAAGCCCATGAGCGGTTTTGAAACACAAAAGGGCTGAATGCCAGTAATAGCGCCACAATCACCAGGTTAGCCGCCGCAAAGCCTTCAGCGGACCATTGAAGCACCGGTACAAAAGGCAGTCTGGTATGAATCCAGCCTGAAAACGCGGGCAGGTTTTTCCACAGGCCGGTGAGTACTTCTTCAACGCTGTGAGCGGCCTGGGTCAATCCAAGCGCGAGGTAAAGCCAGGGAACACTCTTTTGATTATGCACAAGTCGTCCGTTTAAAGAAATCAAATTAATCATGCAGAATGGTTGGCAGCATTTCTTTTGCCTTTTGAACCATGACGGGCTTGATCATTTTCAAGCCTTTTAGAAATCTAAAAAATGGTACCGGAACAATCTCTTGATTGGCCTGTTTCTGAGTGCGGCGTTGAATACTCCCTAAAGAAGCCAGTTCACGTCCGGCTTGTTTATAGGCTTCAACCACCTCCGCAATTTTCGGGAAGTTCGCCAGGATCTCAGGTTTTTTGGCATTCTCAAAAAATCGGACACAATTCCTGGTTAATACTCCGACCCGTTGAGCGTCCATGAAGCGGCTGAAATTCTTAAAATACTCCTGTACATTTTGAGGAGTCAAGGCTTCCATGTTGTCACAGCACACAAAAGAAACAAATGGCTTGGAACAAATAGCCTGCTCCACATGATGAAACATCAAGCCGCTGTGAGTGACACACATCTTGTAGACATCACTGATGCCATATAAACGATCCAAAAAGGATTTGAGCAAACTGGAGATGCCAAAGACATAGACGGGTGTGGCGTAAATCAACAAGTCCGCATCTGCCATTTTTGAAAAGATCAGAGCGGTATCATCCTTGTCGGAATAGACACAATTCAAATAATGCTCAGGGGTGTGACAGGTATCGCAGCCCAAACAACGATTAATCTTGAATTTCGAGAGGGCAATTTCTTCACAATTCGCACCTGCCTCTCTGGCGCCGGAAAAGAGCAACTCAAGGAAGGCGCTGGTTTGTCCCTTTTGACCGCGATAACTGCCATTGATTGCCAAAATCTTCATATTAACCGTCCTTTTTTACACTTCGGCTTGGTGTTTTACTTTTATAAACCAATCATCCATGTTTCTTACGGCGGCTGGCGCCCCTCCCAGCGATAAAATCTGATCACCAAGCTTTTTGGCTCCAATTGCATAGATAGCCTGACAAAGAAGAACCTGCTGCAGCCATTCGAGGGTGAACTGGTCCAACTCACCCATGACACCCGCGCCAGTATCCTGTACTTTTTGGGCGTTATAGCGTCTCTCAAAGATTGGACCGGGAAAAATAATTAAGGGTACTCCACGTCGCAAAGACTGGATGATCGTGTTTTGTCCGCCGTGGCAAATCGTCCAATCGCAATACGCCAACACCTCTTCTGCCGGAACATAAGGTCGAAACTCAACGCCTCCCAGGCGATAGGGTTTTTGCACAGATTGTGCTCCAACAAGGCAGATGTAAGGCCCCTCAGCCGGGAAAACCTTTGGCAAGACTTCTTCCAATTTAGATAATGGAACCGAACCGGTACCGGAATAAACAAAAACGTAACGTTTACCAGATTCAGGCTGAAACTGTTGACCCGTTTGAATATCGCCAAGCAAATGCCCCACGTAACACACATCAGGTCTGCCGGGATCCGTGTCGTCCAATTCAGGTATCGAGGGGATGATTTTAAGGATATTTTCAGAGAAGCATAATTCATGCGGATCCTTATGTCGGATTGAATAGGTCTTTAGCACAGAATTAACTGCTCGTTCCATAGCTTTCCAAAAAATGTTACCTATCCCGGTCGTGATGATGCTGGCATAGTTTGAAGCAATGGGCAGCCGCATAATGGACGCCAACATAAAAGCGCCGGGATCCAGGTCGGTAAAGAGCATCTCGGCGCCAAAATCCGCGACAGCCTGCCGTTGAGCCTTGACCAAACGTTCGAGATAATCTGAATTTGCCATACCCGAGAGAGCCAGCACCAACCAGATACTGCCAAATGCTTTGCCTGGCTTTACAGGAATTGACGCTCTCTGGGACCGTTTTTCCATTATTCTGGAAACGGGTTTCGGAAGCCCAAACATGGTGGGTTCGGGCATGGAATAAACCAAATATCCACGTTGCACAAGAGCTTTTTCAAGGGAACCAGATGCACAAAAAGTAACCATATGGCCAGCATTCTTTGCGGCTTCAGCAATTGCCAACACACGGGTTAATCCGCCCCAAGTGCCAGTCGCCGGTGAAAATAATGGGATAAGCAATTTCATCAACACCTTGCCTGACTATTTTGAAAAAGTAACATCCGCGGGCATGCCAGGTTTAAGCTTGGCATCAGGGTTAGATATCTGCAGTTTGACTGCAAAGACGGTGGTCTTACGTCCTTCAGAAGTTTGCACGTTGCGGGGGGTAAACTCGGCCTGATCAGCGATGTGGATGACTACGGCAGAGAAGGTTTCGCCGGGATAGGAATCCACGGAGAGTGACGCCTGTTGGTTGATCGAAAGCAGACCCACCTCGGTTTCAGGGACATAGACCGTAATGGTAAGAAGGTCCAACTGCCCAAGGGTGAAGGCTGGCGCTGCGGGTGAAAGCACCTCTCCGACCTCAACCGAACGTCCGAGGATGATGCCTTCAAAGGGTGCGGTGATGGAGAGTTTGGAGAGCTGTACATCCAGCAAGTCCAGGTTGGCTTGCGCCTGTTGAATGGATGCCTGCGCCTGATTGGCGGCTGTAGTGGCTTGTGTCAACACAGCAAGTGCTGATTGCACTTTCAATGAGTTCTCACCAGTCTGAAGAGCCGCCAGCCTCAATTGTGCCGCCTGCACTCTTTCAGTAGCCAACACCAGGTCGCGCCTGGCCGCAAGAACAATAATGGCGGAATCAGACTCCTTCAAGTCGTCATAAGCTTTTTGAGCATCCTCAAGCTTGGTTTGAGCGTCATCAAAAACTGTTTGGGCAGCATCTTTAAGGTCTGTGTTTGTAGAAGTATTGGCCTTTGCCAGCACATCGGAGGCAGCCTGTACTTCAAATTTAAGTTCCAGCAGAGTACTCTCCGCTTTCACAAAATCGCTGTTGTCAGAGTCAGTCAATACTTTCGAAAGCGCTACTTCTGCATCAGCTTTGGAACCAATGGCGTTATCTATTTCGGTTTGTGCCGCTGCTATTAACTCCTGCGGCGTGAATGATCCGCCAGGCAAGGTGTAACCCTGCGGGTTGGCGCTTGACCAATCTGCGGCACGTAGTGTTGCTGATTCCTGTCTGCTCGCGGCCAGTGCAAGGTCGTAAGTAGCCTTTGCAGACAGCACGGCAGCCTGAGAGGTTGCTGTGGCATCTTGAGCAAGAAGTAGATTAGCTTCTGCCACGGCACGCTGCGCTTGCAGCAGAGTGTCATCAATCGTAAACAGGGTGTCGCCGGTCTTGACGCTGTCACCCTCGTTGACATTCACCGCTGTGACTTTACCGCCGATCTCGGGGGAGATGATGGAGCTTTCCGCTTCGATGGTGCCGGAGACCAACAGGTTTTTATTAACCTTTGAAGACAACGCAGTGACCAAATAATATACACCCACCGCGAGGAGCAGAATTACTACAGGAATTACGAACTTGGGAAGCTGTTTTGTTTTCATCATCAACTCCAGTTTACAAAATCTAAATTAATCGAGACGTTTGCGAAAACGCAAAGAAGCAGCCAGCAGAATCACGACGCCAAAGGCGAACAACGCCAGGGTTTCCATCCAAATGGAGTTAATTCCAGAACCCTTAAGCATGACTGAACGGATGATCACCAGGTAATAGCGCAGCGGAATGATGGCCGAAAACCAGCGCAGCACCGCGGGCATGGCTTCGATGGGAAAGAAAAAACCTGAGAGAAAAATGGAAGGCAGCAAGGTCATCCACACCGTGAGCATGGCCTCCTGTTGGGTGTTGGCTATAGTGGAGGCGAACAACCCGATGCCCAGACCGGAGAGCAGCAGCAGCCCGGAGGTTGCCACAATCAAGGTCAACGACCCTCTGATCGGCACACCAAACCACCAGTGTCCGACAGCCAACACTTCGAAGGTGTTGATCAGCGCCAGAATCACATAAGGGGTGACTTTGCCAACAATCAATTCCCAAGGGCGGATGGGAGTGACGATCAACTGCTCAATGGTGCCGCGTTCGCGTTCTCGCACCACCGATGTGGCGGTGAGGATGGAAGTGATGGCGAACAGGATCATGCCAATCACGCCGGGGATCATGAAATAGTTGCTGACCAAATCAGGGTTGTACCAGACCTGGGTGCGAATCTCCAGCGGCTGCTGCAAGCGGGCGGTGTTGACGCCAGCACGCTGCAGATTTTCCATCATCAGTTGGGTCGAGTGAGCCTGCCCGATCAGCAGGGCAGCGGAATAGGCCGTGGAGGCTGAGGTGGGGTCCGAGCCGTCAAGGATGAAGGCTGCCTGGGCATCCCCCTTGGCCAGCCGGGTGTTGTAGTCAGGAGGGATGATGATGGCGGCACGAGCTTCACCGTTTTCAATCAGGGCACGGATCTCGTCTTCGGAGGTGACTGAATAGGCCAACCGGAAGTAGTCCGCCGCCCGGTAGGCATCCAGCAGCGAACGCGATTCCGCACAGCGGCACTGATCATAAACTGCCAGGGGAATATTGCGCACATCATTGGTGGCGGCGTATCCGAGTAAAAAGAGTTGCATAATGGGGATGATCAGAATGATCGCCAGTGCCCGTTTATCTCGCAGGATCTGGATAAACTCCTTGCGGATGATAGAGATCAGTCGTGAATTCATTTTTTCGCCCTTTCAGAAAGAACACCGTGCAGATAGATCTCGACAAAATCATCCAGTGATCCTTTTTGGAAGAGTGCTGCCGGGGTATCTTTTAATAACAACTCGGTCATAAAGAAAGAAAAGAACAACCCTAAAAAAGAGCGAAAAAGCACAAAAGGATTTACCCCTCTCAACTCACCCTTGAGATTTGTGAAGCGTTTGACCAGAGGCAGTACCTGTGGAAAGATGGATTTATACATATTTGGCATGTTTTTGCCTTCAAATTCCACCAATTCAACAAAAAGCAACTTTACAAAGTCGGGTCTGCGCCCCAATTCAGACACCATCCCTCTGGCGGCGTTGCGCACAAAGGCTTCGAAAGTTTCGCCCTGAGCATCCTTAAGCAGAGGTAGTATCTGATGAAACGGATGGTAAGCCAGAATGACTTCAGAGAAGATGGATTCCTTGGTGGGAAAGTGATTGTAGATGCCACCCAAAGCCAGCCCGGCTTTTTCAGCAATTTGGCGCATGGAAGTTGCCGCAAAACCCTGATCGACAAAGAGTTGGTGGGCAGCCTCAATAACCGCCTGGCGGGTGCGTTCCCCTTTGGAAAGTGCTTCAATTTTAGTCAAGTATCCTCCAAATAAAAACGAACGTTCGTTCTTATTCTAGCGCAATTAAACACAATGTCAAGTAGGAATTATTAATTCTATATAAACATAGACCCCAAACAATTGATTCTTAGCCAAAATTGTCATATACTAATTCATACAATAATGGTCTTAATTACAAAAGGAGAAAAACATGATCCTCGTCAGTATGCTTCTCAAGGCTAAAGGAAATGAGGTTGTAACCGTCACCCCGGATGCGATGGTCGCTGAAGCCCTTCAATTGATGGCAGAAAAAAACATAGGAGCCATTATGGTTTTAGATATGGGCAAACCTGTTGGGATTTTTTCCGAACGTGATTTTGTGCGCGAAGTCTCGAGAGATCAATGTATCACTTTAAAGATGCCGGTCGAAACCTATATGACCAAAGAACTTTATTGTGTAACGCCCTCCTCCACAATCGATGAATGCATGGCTATTATGACCAATAAACACATCCGTCACCTGCCTGTGATGCAGGCGGATGATCTGGTCGGCATTATCTCCATCGGAGATATCGTCAAGAATATGATCGAAGATAAAGACTTGCTGATTGACAACCTGCAAAGTTACATCTTCGGTTCTGCATTTGGAAGGTAAAAAATTTGGGCGTATGGCATTGCTCACTCTGAAACATCTTGAATATGCATATAACATGCCATACGCCTTGCAATTAATATTTATTCAATGATGAACCCTTCAAGTGTTCCCTTCAGGCCTGACAACTCATAAACCGTGCAGGTTACCGGGTTCACAAGGATCGTTTTTTGATGCGAATTATCTACTTGCAGCAGACTAAATCCCAGCCAGCCTTTACTTGCCCACACTGGTCCACTTGTTGCCACTGATGGATTATCAAAAACTAGAAGATTCTCGCTGCCGTCCAAATTAACCAAGCGAATATCGCTGTTATTACGCCCGCGGTAGGCAATCCACTTACCGTCAGGGGATAAAGCTGCGCCGAGTGATTTGTACGATCCATCTTCAATCACAAACAAGTCTTCTGATTCTCCAGACTCAGGATTTATCGAACGGATCTGCCAGGCAGTGCCTCCGCTAAACATGGCGGCGGTGATCAAGCGGCTGTCATCGGGCAGCCATCCCACGGTAAATTCAAACGCCAATGATGAGACCTTCGTTGCTTTTCCAGTAGCCAGGTCCATAACCAAAATTCCATCAGCAGCTTCACTCACATAAGCATAGCGATTGCCCTCATTGGACCAAGCCGGATCAAATCCGCTTCCACTGGTTTGAATGGATGTGGTTCCATTGGCAACATCATAGATTGCCAATCCATCCTCCGCGGAAAAGGAAATTCTTGTGCCTGTTGTATTCATTGCTCCCCAGTTTCCAGCAAAAGTAATTACTGTTCTACCTGTGCCGTTAAGATCGGATAGCACCAGACCGCCCATCGAGCTGTCCGTAATTTGCTCATACGTTAAGGCTTTCCCTTTAATGGTCGCAGGCAGCACAGGAGCTGATTGGATGGTGTTGGCGTTGCCACAAGTGCCTGCAGGCAATTCACCGACCGCCGGCATATCCGTGTGAACCTCGTTGGGAGACCAAGATCCGCTCCAGCTCAATGGGTCGCTGATAACTGATAATTTTGAAAACACCAGGGTTTGCTTTCCAACAGGAAGCTGGGCAAACGATAAACCGGTATTTAATTCTCCGTTGATCAGTCCGCTGCCACCTCCGCCACCTATGGATTTCTGGTCTTTGAGTTGAACACTCAATCCATTGACACTGGAATCCACTAGTAGAGTGAAATGGTATCCACCCTGTGAATTTGCCAAAATGGTTGCCAGTTTTATACTGTGACCTGCAAGATCAAACTCAAGCTCCGGTTTCCACTCCTGACCAGGCACCACGGTGCTGCCAAAAACAAAGGGGATTTCCACGCTCGCCCCGGGTTCTGGCTGGCTGATCGAGACACCTGAAAAAGTGATCGTAATTGGAAAGCTCACCCCAACCGTGTCAATCTCATAGACCCAACCATCCGGTCCGGCATCTATATTGTTCATGGCGTCCAGGTTTATTTTTAGGGGTACATTCAACCCCTTTGCATCTGTGATGACAGGCATACCGGTGGTCTGTATAAACTCACTCTCTTGTTTCTGCGGTTTAAACTCGCCTACCAGAATATAGCCCGTCACGGTTTCGATCACCTGAGTCACACTGACACTATTATCCTGCACGATTTCGGTAGGCTGAGACAAGCTGACCGGCTTGGGAGTCGGCACCGCTGTAGAAGTGATCTCAATAACAGGCATGACTGTCAAATCAGTAGGAGCAGGTACAAACTTGAGTGGGAATTCCCAATTCTCGGGGGCATAACCCGGCATGGTTCCTGAGATACAAGGGATGACCAGGGTAGCATCATTTACGCCCATAGGGATGGCCGGAAAATCATTCACCCATTCCAATTTACTTCCGTCAGGCAGCAAAAGGTAATCTTGCACGATGCAGCCGATGACACTTTCATCATTCGGATAAGCCGAACGTGGAACACCGAAAACACGGTATTCAATGTGGCTGCGATCAGCGGTGAGCGTGGCGCTGGTGACAGTGATGGTAACGCCGTAGCGAGTTTGTTCCACCGGCTCTGCCAACACGCGGATGGGTACATTTGTATCCACCAGCCCCACGTCTGGGATGTAACCCAACAGGCGGCGCATTTCGGCATACACTTTATCCGGTCCGATGATCAGGGTGGTCAAAATGACCGCAGCAAGCAAAACGATCAATGCTATCCAGGCAGGCTGCAGCCGTAAAGTACGCGTTTGCGGTCCGGATTGCACTCGGACTTTGCTGTTCAGTTGAAACTTCAGCGAATTGATAAAAGTATCTGTCAACGGCGCGGAAGCGTATAATGCGCCGAGTTCTTGTTCAAGTTGACTATAAATCTGTTCAGTCATTAATATCCTCCAGCCGGCTTTGCAGCCGGTCAAGAAGCCGGTAAAGGCTTTTCTTGAGTCCATCTTCCTTGCGCTCCATCAGGCGAGCAATTTCGCCAAAGCTGAGTTGTGCTGCATAACGCAGTCGCAGCATCTCCTGTTCGTCCTCATCCAATTCAAGCAGGAGTGTGCGCAGTTCGTGCAGTCGTTCACTGCGCACGGCCTGCTGCAGCAGATCAGGGTCGAGTGCTGGCAGATCATCGGGCAGAAATTGCACACGCCCTTCCTGCCTGAAATAATCAACTGCCTTCCGGCGGGCAATGCCAAACAACCAGGCGCCAAAATAACCTTGATGCTGGTAGCGGCCAAAACCTTCAATGGCGCCAAGAAAAGTTTGTGCGGTGACGTCTTCGGCGTCTGTCTGGCTGCCAATGCGGCTGTAGAGATAGCGGTAAACCTGCTTGACGTAGCGCAGATAAAGGGCTTCAAAGGCGCGTGTGTCCATCTGGGCGGCGCGCACCAGTCGTTCCTCTTCCTGCCGGTCAATGGTCTGATTGAGTATGTTTTCGGTCATTTATCCTTATCCGTTCTTTGCGCAAATAATCTGAATTTGAGCTCACTAAGGATATCGAGCATTTGAAGAAAAAGGGACAAAACCCCACTTTGTAATCATAATATATGAGTAAAGGTAAGGGCAATTCACGTGTAGCATCCAATTGTTGAATGAATTGCCCTAACTTAGGATCAGACTGACTTGCATATTTTCCCGCTTAAGGGGATAATCCGTGAAACAAAATTTGGAGGGAACAATGACCAGAGTGGTGCGGCTCGGATTGATTGGTTTTGGCAACGTGGGTCAGGGGTTGGCCCAAATCATCAAAGAATCTCATGGTGACTATTTTGATAAACACGGCCTGGATTTCAAGATCACGGCTATTTCGGATGCGCGCTTTGGAAGCCTCTATGATGCCGATGGTCTGGATATCGGCGAATTGCTCGAAAATGTATCAAAAAAAGGGTCTCTCAAGCATCTATCCTCTGCCAAACCCGACTGGGACGCGCTGACCCTGATCCGCGAATGCAATGCGGATGTGATCGTTGAAATGAGCTACACCGACCTCAAAACAGGCCAGCCCGCCACTGATCACGTAATTGAAGCATTAACTCAAAAGAAACATGTGGTCACCACCAATAAAGGCCCTGTGGCGCTGCATTATTCAAGATTGGAGGCGTTGGCCGAGGCAAACGGTGTGCAGATCGGCGTGGAAGGCACGGTGATGAGCGGCACGCCCACTCTGCGCCTGGCGCGCGAGATTCTATCTGCGGGCAAGATCCGCAAGGTGATGGGCATCTTTAACGGCACCACCAACTATATTCTCACCCAGATGGAAAGCGGCATGAGCTATGCCGACGCGCTGGCCGAAGCCCAAAAACTGGGCTACGCCGAGGCAGACCCCACCGGCGACGTGGAAGGTTTTGATGCGGCCGGCAAGGTGGTCATTCTGGCAAGACTGGTGATGAATGAACAAATTTCCATGGAAGATGTGGACCGCACCGGCATCTCAAAGTTGACCCTCGAAGACATTAACTCTGCCAAAGACGCCGGCGAACGCTGGAAGCTGATCGGCAGCCTGGAGTGCGTGGATGGCAAGTTGGTTGCCAGTGTGAAACCGCTGCGCCTGCCCATCACTCATCCGCTGGCTGGAGTGTCTGGCGCCACCAATGCAGCACACTTCGTCACGGATTATGTCGGCGAAGTCACCCTGATCGGCCCGGGGGCCGGGCGTTTACCCACCGGCTACGCGGTGATTGAAGATATTCTGGCAATTTATCGTTGAGAGAAGAGGGAGGCTCTGTGAGCCTCCCTCTTTTTTGTGTTCTTATTTGCGTAAATTCTTTTTCAATTGAAATACGGCTCTTTCAGCAGCGATTCTGCCTTCTGCCAAAATCTGGTCGCCATCCGAGAACCCCCAGCAGGAGTATTGTGTCACTTCAGGACGGATATAGCAGTCGCATTCATCCGCATTGATTAAAGCTCCCCTATCTTGCATGATATTGAACATGGTCTGCAAAACGTCAAACATATGCTCGGGTCGTTTTGATGCCTCCCCCCTGTTCGAAACATCTGACGCAATTGTAAAATTTGCTCCCATGAGATGCAATTGCTCAACCGGCAGATTATCTACCAAACCGCCGTCCACCAACAAGCGACCGTCAATTTCAACCGGAGCGAATATCCCTGGCACCGAGGCACTGGCGCGGATGGCGGGTGCTACAGGACCATGATCCAAAACTACACGTTTGCCGGTCATCAAATCGCAGCCAATCGCGGCAAATGGGATATCCAGGTCTTTGAAATCACAATCCCCGATGATCTTCTTGATCACCCCATCCAAGGGCTGCATGTCAAACAATGAGATGGGATCGGTGATTACAATCCTAAGCAAGTTTGGCCATTTCAAATTGACAAATATCTTTTCCATCTCATTCAGCGGAATCCCCGCACAGTAGATCGCGCCTACCAGCGCGCCCGCGCTGGTACCCGCCACGAAGTCCGGTCGGATGCCTTCACGTTCCAACACCTGAAGCACACCGATGTGCGCCGCACCCAGGGTTGCACCTCCGGAGAGGGCAATACCGATTTTCTGATTCCGTTTGAGCAAAGTTTCAAGCCATTTCATGGAGCCTCCAAATATTCTTTATCTGTTTGCCACGCGAGGGGATTGGACTCTATGTAATTCGCGATATTTTCATAATCTTTTTCAGAATAGATAATGTGCTCATAATAATTGCGCTGCCAAACAGGTTCGTTTGGAGTGTGACGAAGAATATTAATTTGTTTGGTTATCGTTGATTTAAACAATCGAACTATCGTTGGAATAGAATTCGTTACTGGTTTTTGAAATTGTTCAACCGTAGGGGTTCGTTGCAACGAACCCCTACCAAAATCATCATTAATCCAAATAATGCCGTGGACATGATTTGGCATGACCACAAATTCATCTTCCAACAATTCAATATTTGGGCGCAATTTTGCTGTATTAAACCATTCCTTTTTCACGATGCGTCCAAAATCATTTAATCGCATTTCATCATCTTTAACCGAACCAAATAAACATATTCTATTATGAGTAACAATGGTAATGAAATATCCTCCCTCTGAGGCATAATCATATCCCACAAGGCGGATAGAACGGCGGTGGTGAATATTTTTTTCGGTCACCTTTACTTATCTCATATTAGAACTATTTTTAGTCATTTTGTTACAGCAATTAATTGATCCACTTCAGCCTTCCATGCATAAACGAATTTCAGGTTTTCTTCGAGCTTGGCGGGGTTCTTTTCATATCCCTTGGCCAATTCCGCCATATGGTTGTAGTATCCGGCCAATTTTTCAAAGGGCGGCAAGTTCTTGATCACGCCGCTGCCTGAAAGCTCGTTTTCCAAGGTCTCGAGAGCGTTCAACCATTCTTCCACCGGCATGCCCGCAGTTTTCTTGAAATCACGGATGACCCACTGCCGCTCAAAGATGGAACGGGACTTCCAGCCTTCGGATTGTTCCTTGAGCGTGGTGTGGACGCAAGCCAGTGCCTGCTTAACCTGTTCGAGCTTCTCCCCAACCAGCCCGGCTGACCCGCTCTCGGATTCTTCGCCTCCATATTGGATATCGGCAGCCTTGAGCGCCTGCATGGACGAGATCTCCTGTCCGCGGAATTTTTCGGCAAAGACGACCGAAGCTGCAAAACCGGCGCCAGCTTCTTCAACGCTGAGCATGGCATTTTTGTTCATTTTATAGAATTCATCCAGGCTCATGCCCATGAGTGGAGCAATTTCTGCCACCGCGTTGGTGGCGGTTACGGTGGGGACCAGGCCTGGCCCGATGGTGTAGGCGATCACATTGGTACCCTCAAGTTCAGCATCAAGGGTGTTGGCCAGATGCACCTGGGCTGCCTTAAAGGTTTCGTATCCGCCCAGGAATGCCCCGCCCACGGATGAGACACACACGAATACACCGTGATCCCGTTTGATCATACCGGGCAGAAAAGCCTTTGCCATCAAGACCGGACCGCGCAAATTGACCCGGTAACTGGCATCCCATTGCTCAATCGGAACATCCTTCACCGCGCCTAAAACGGCAATGGTGGCGTTGTTGATCACCACGTCCACTTGGCCAAAAGCCTGTTCAGCCAAAGTGAAAAGATTCTGAACACTGGCTTCATCACCCACGTCAGTGCGGACGAACAAGACTTTTTTGGAGTCAAATTCAGAGGACAAGTCGCTTGCGGCTTTCTCTCCATTTTGCTCGTTGATCTCTGCTATCACCACATTGGAGCCCAGCCACAACAACGCCCGGGCGGTCTCATACCCGATGCCGCCGCCGGCACCCGTCACGATCACAGTTTTATCTTTTAACGCGTTTGAATTCAGGCCAATCTTTGAGATGACCAATGAATTTTCGATTTGCATTATCCCTCCAGGGAATTATTTCTAGAAATAATTCTGTTTAATGCTGTTGAGATGGTGCAATTCGTGCCCGGGGGTCAACCACGCCAATGCGCGGACGCTGACATTGTTGCCCTTGACCAACCCTGAGCGGGTGAGAGCCTGCTCCTCAAAGCTGTTGAACAAGGTCAGGGTCGCCTGGCGAATGGCGGTGTATTCGCCCATGATGTCTTCGATTGAACGGAAGTTCACCCCGGAGTTTTTGACATAGAGATCCTCATCGAGCGGGAGGAGCTCGGTGGGGTCATTGCGCGCGAAGCGCATGGCGCGGTAGCTGAAAGCGCGCTCGGTATCCATGATGTGGCTGAGCACCTCCTTGACGGTCCATTCGCCAGGGGCGCAGGGCACATCCAGTTTTTCAACCGGTATGGAGCTGATCAGTTCAAAAGCGATGACCTGGTTTTTGATCAAGTGGTTCATGGGGTCGCCGTCATCCGGCAGCAGGTCGATGTACATGATGGCATAAGGGGCGTATTCGCCAGGTTGGGGTTTGGGGATGGTTAACATATCAGTTGCCTTTCTGGAATATTGTTTAAATTGAATTGTATATCAAACCCGC